>NZ_LOQF01000004.1 GCF_001517935.1 Sneathia sanguinegens | reverse complement strand
AAAAAAAAAAAAAAAAAAAAAAAAAAAAAAAAAAAAAAAAAAAAAATAACAAGATAGTTTCTAACTACCTTGTCATTATATTAATTATATTCTTATATTCCCTTATAAAAGTATCAATTTCATCTTTTGTTGTATAACGACTTAAACTAACTCTTATAGCTCCTTCGTTATATTCTTTTGGTATTTTCAATTCTTTTATAACCCTACTAGCTCCTTTTTTAACAGAACAAGCTGAACCTGTTGATATATATATACCTTTTGATGATAGATAATTCATAATTACCTCTCCCTTGGTATTTTCTACAGAACAATTTATTATACCAGGGCTAGATATTTCTGGAGTATTAATTCTAATATCCTTTATTTTTTTTAGCTCATCTATTGCATATTCTTTTAATTTTTTCATATGTTCTATATCTTTATCATCCAACATACTAAGTGCTTTTAAAAAACCTAGCACTAATTCATTTGCCATTGTTCTTGGAATAAAAGAATTTTCTGTATTTGAACCATAAATAATAGGTTTTAACTTAACTCTATTTGAAATATATAAGGCTCCCATACCTTTAGGTCCATATATTTTATGCGAACTAAAACTAATAGCATCAACTTTTAATTTACTAAAATCTACATTAACATGTCCCAAACCTTGAACAAAATCAGTATGAAAATATATATCTTTATTTTTTTTCTTAACTAAATCTGATATTTTAGCTATATCTTGAATAGTTCCAACTTCGCTATTTACAAATGCAATAGAAACTAAAACTGTATCCTCTCTTATCAAATTTAATAAATTTTCTATATCTACCCTTCCATACTCATCTACTTTAACATAAGACACTTCATAATCTTTAAGATTTTTACAAGTTTCCATTATAGAGGGATGTTCAATTGGTGTCGTAATAATATGTCCTTTTTTATAATATTTAGCTACAGCTTGAAATAATATATTATTTGCTTCTCCACCACCTGCAGTGAAAAATATTTCTTTTTTATCAAGTCCAAATTTTTGAAATACTTCTTTTTCCTTATTAATTATCTTAGATACTTCTAAACCTTTATTATGTATTGAATCTGCATTTGCATAATAATGTTCCATACAATATAACATATATTCTCTAACTTCTTTAGCAACTTTTGTTGTAGAAGCGTTATCTAAATAAATTTCTTGCATTTTATCCTCTGTATATTCTATAATCTATATTTCTAAAGATATTATCTCTACTTTCTATTTCTTTTAGCCATTCTTCATCTACACTATGATGTTTTATATCTTCATATAATTTAAATAATCTATTTGTATGATCAGAAATTTTCTTTTGTGCATAACCTACCATAGTTCCTGTGAACATTATAAATGGCCAACATGAAGTTTGTGCCATCAAAAGTTCTCTTGCCATTTGATTCATAGCTCTTCTTTCAACATCATTTATAGGTTCTAATTTTGAAATTTCTATCATTTTTTCAGCTGCCTTATGTAAATGTCTATAAATATAGTCATTAGAACCATCTACCCAAACATCATAGTAACCATTAGCTCCCCAACTTGACATACTAACATTTACAACTTGATTCATAGGATATTTATCTAAATATTGACTAGGAGTTATACTCTTGAAATTAGAAATTGCCATTGCTCTAAATATATGTTCCAAGAATATTGGCCCTTCATACCACCAGTGTCCATATAATTCTGCATCATATGGAGAAATTACTATAGGTTTTCTATGTTGCATTTTTGATGCTAAATATTCTAATTGTTTTGATCTATTAAAGACAAAGTCATAAGCATGTTGTTTTGCCCTATTATATGCCATTTCAGGATTATATATAGCCTTATATGTTCCTTTTTTATCTGTAATAGCATGATATTTGATACCTATATTTCTTCTAACTCCGTCACTATGTAAATATGGTTTTATATAATCATAATCTAATTCATAACCAGCATCCTTATGAAATTCTCTATATAGTCCATCACCTGGATAACCTATTTCTGAACTCCAAACTTGTTCTGATGATTCAAGATCTCTTGCAAAGGCTGCAACACCATTTTCAGTATAAACAGGTGCATATACACCATATTTTGGTCTAGGATCAGCATGCATTATTCCATGAGCATCAACTAAAAAATATCTAATTCCATGCTTTGCTAAATATTTATCTTGTTCAGGATAATATGCACATTCAGCTAACCAAATTCCCTTAGGCTCTCTTCCAAAATTTTCAATATAGTCTAATTTAGCTTGCAATACTTGTGCATTTGCAGCTTCTTTATAATCTTTCATCATTGGTAACATACCATGTGTCGCTGTTACTGGTATTATTTCCAAATGCCCTAGATCTTGATAATATTTAAATCTTGAAACTAAATTTTTATTACAGAATAAGAAATAATCCCTAGCATCTTTAAATGTCTTATAATTATGTTCAGCAACTTTTAACATTTCTGGTTGATCTTTTAGTCTTTCTAATTCTTTAGAGCAAAATTCAACCATTTTATCCATATGCTTTAAATATCTACTCATAAGCAAATCATCTTTTAACATATTAGATAAAGTTCCTGACATAGTCAAAGTAATATTAAATTCAACATTATCCCTATGCAATCTATCAAACATCATTAAAAATGGAATATATGTTTCTGTCATAGCTTCATATAGCCAATCTTCTTCCAAAAATTCTTTGTATTCTGGGTGTCTAACATACGGTAAATGTGCATGCAACACTAAACTAAAATATCCTTTCATTAATTATCTCACCTTCTTATATTATTAATTTTTTCTTCTACCGAATAATCTAATAAGGTATATGAATAAGTTTATAAAATCAAGGTATAATGAAAATGCTCCAACTATCTCTACCCTATCTAACAAGTCTAATTGTCCTTGTCTTGCTAATATAACTATTTTATTTTTTATAAGTTGAGTATCATAGGCTACATATATTACAAATACTATAACTCCTAATATAGATAGCATCAAATCTAAACTTGAACTTCTTAAAAATATATTAATAACTGACATTATAATTATAGATACTAGACCTACAAATAAGAAGCCCGAATAACTCATCAAATTACTTCTTGTTATAAAGCCATAAATTGATAAAACTGCAAATAAACATATTGTACTCATTAGTACACTTAAAACACTTTGTATAGTATATATTTGTGCAATATAGCTAAGTAATATACCTGTACTTGCAGAATAAACTAATAAACCTATTAAAAGTGTTCCAGGTTTTGCTTTATAAATAAACATAGCCATCATAAAGGGTACTGCAAATTGAATAATTAATGCTATTGGTAATAAATTATTAGCTACTGCATTAAATGCTTCATTTGTATAGGCAAAGAAACTAACTAAAAATGTTATAATCAATGCTCCTGTTAAATATGAATAACAACCCTTTATTTTTTTTGAGACTATATTTTCTATATCATTATTATTTATATCATAATACAACTTAGTCACCTCTTTCTATAAATTAGGTTCGACTTCCTTTTTCAACATTTCTATGAAAGCATCAACAGCCATACTTTCAGTTTCTGTACTTCCATGTCTTCTTATATTAACTGTATTTGTTTCACATTCTTTTTTACCTATAACAAGTTGTATAGGTATTTTTTGAACTGCATTAGCTTCTCTAATTTTATATCCTATTTTTTCTGCTCTAATATCTAACTCTGCTTTGAAACCTAAATCTATTAATCTATCGTATAATTTCTTAGAAAATTCTGCTTGTTCTTCTGAAATAGACATTATTCTAACTTGAACTGGTGCAAGCCAAACTGGAAAAGCTCCAGCATAATGTTCTATTAAAACACCCATAAATCTTTCCAAGCTTCCATACATAGCTCTATGTAACATAACAACACGATGTTTTTCTCCATCTGCTCCTATATATGTTGCATCAAATCTTTCTGGTAAATTAAAGTCTAATTGTATAGTTCCTGTTTGCCAAATTCTACCTAAAGAATCTTTCATTTTAAAATCTATCTTAGGACCATAAAAGGCTCCATCTCCAGGATTTAATTTATATTCTTTATTTGCAGATTTTAAAGCCTTTTTAAGTGCTGTTTCTGCTGTTTCCCATAAAGAATCATCTCCTATTGCTTTTTCTGGTTTAGTAGATAATTCTATATTATATTCAAAACCAAATAATTTATAATATTTATCATACAAATTAATTATTTCTTTTATTTGATCTTCTATTTGTTCTTTCATACAGAAAATATGAGTATCATCTTGAGTAAATGATCTAACTCTCATCAAACCATGTAATGCCCCTGAAAATTCATGTCTATGTACATGCCCCATTTCAGCTAATTTCAAAGGTAAATCCTTATATGATCTAAGTTCACTCTTATAAGTTAAAATTCCTCCTGGGCAATTCATAGGTTTAATTGCATAAACCTTTTCATCTATAGTTGAAGTATACATATTTTCCTTATAATTTTTCCAGTGCCCTGAAATTTCCCATAATTCTTTGTCTAACATACTAGGTGTTCTAATTTCCTTGTAGCCTGCCTTAACATGTTCCTTTCTCCATAATTCTTGCAATCTTAAGAAAAGATCCATACCCTTTGGCAAGAAAAATGGGAAACCTGGTCCATGTTCATCTAAAAAGAACAAACCTAATTGTTTACCTAATTTTCTATGGTCTCTTTTTTCAGCTTCTTCTAACATTTTCAAGTGTGCATCTAATTGTTCCTTTGTTGGGAAAGCTATTCCATATATTCTTTGTAACATCTTATTATCAGAGTTTCCTCTCCAATATGCTCCAGCTTTACTCATTAATTTAAATGCTTTTACATAAGATGTTGAAGGTAAATGAGTTCCTCTACATAGATCAAAAAATTCTCCTTGTGTATATGCACTTGCTTTATCTGAATCCAGTCCTTTTAATATTTCAACCTTGTAAATTTCCCCTTCTTTTTCATATTTATCAATTAATTCTTTAACACTATACTCATGTCTTTGAAATTTGTAATTAGCCTTTATTATTTTATTCATTTCCTTTTCTATGGCTACCAAATCTTCATCTGTAAAGGGTTTTTCTGGATCAAAATCATAGTAAAATCCATTTTCTATAACTGGTCCTATAGCTAATTTAGTATTAGGATACAATCTTTTAACAGCTTGTGCCATAATATGTGTTGTACTATGTCTTAAAATATTTGTACCTAATTCGCTATCTATCGTTATTAATTTCAGTTCTCCAGCTTCTTTCATCGTATAAGTTACATCTACTTGTACATTGTTAAATATTGCACCAACTGTTTTTTTTGCCAAACTTATTGATAAATTTTTAGCAAAATCTAGTACAGTTATTTCTTTATCGCAGTTTCTTACACTTCCATCTGGTAACTTAATTTCAAACATTCTAGTTCCTCCATATTATTTAATAATAAAATTATACCATATAAATTAATTTAATAAAAGTAACAAGCTTTATTTAATCTTTGAAACAAATATTTATTTCTTTTTCTCTGTCTTTATACTTTTCTATCTTTATTCCTGCATTTGTTAATATAGTTGTTGATGCTTTTGTTAATTCATGATGTTTATGTTTATCAGAATAAAATACTACCTTTGAAATACCTGATTGTGCAATAGCCTTTGCACATTCATTACAAGGATAATGAGTAACATAAAGTGTACTTCCTTTTAAATTATTAATACTATTTAAAATAGCATTCAATTCTGCATGAACAACATAAGGATACTTCGTATAAAGTATATCCCCTGTTTTTCCCCAAGATAAGTCATCATCATTACTTCCTTTTGGAAAACCATTGTATCCTATTCCAATTATTTTCGTATCTTTAACTATACAAGCTCCTACTTGTGTAGATGGATCTTTACTTCTCATTGCTGATAAAAAAGCTAAGCCCATAAAATATTCATCCCATGAAATATATCCTTCTCTTTTATACATTATTTCACCTCACTTAATATTATTTTATCTTTTGATATTGTTTTCATTAACTTTCCTTTTGTAATATTGACATCTTTTATCAAAGTATCATCTATATAGCTTATAGTAAAACCTCTATCAAAAATATTATCTATATTATATTTTTCTAACAAACTTGCCTTATTTAACAAAATATTTTTTTTATCTTTCAATTTTAATTTAATATTATTATCTAATTTTTCATTTATATAATCTAATTTTTGATATTTTTCTAAAATAACATTTTTATAAAATTTATCATAGTTCAATTTATCTTTTATATATTCTAATTTGGTTTTCATTAATTCTATTTTTTTATTTAATAAATTCTTCATTTTTTCTCTATATTGCATAAATTGATCTTCTATTTCTTTTCTTATTGGTATCAAACAATGTGCTGAATGTGTAGGAGTTGAAGCTCTTACATCTGCTACCAAATCTGATAAAAGCACATCTGCCTCATGCCCAACAGCAGAAATTATTGGTAAAGCTGAAGCATAAATTGCTTCAACAACTTCTTCAGTATTAAAGGACCACAAATCTTCAATACTTCCACCACCTCTACCTATTATCAAACATTCTACACCTAATTCTGGATGTTTATTAAAAAACTCTATACCCTTAACTATTGTTTTTTCTGCACCTATTCCTTGAACCTTTGCTGGATATAGATAAATTTCTACTTTTTCATCCCTATTATGTACATTTCTTATTATATCTTGTATTGCATCTCCCGTATCAGAAGTTACAACACCTATTATTCTAGGATATTTTGGCAAACTTTTTTTATTACTTTCTAAAAAATATCCTTTCATTTGATATTTTTTCTTTAATTCTTCAAGTTTTTGGTAAAGTTCTCCAATACTATTCTTTTTTTCAACTTTTTTAGCTATTATTTGAACTGTAGCATCATATGAATATACATTAATAGCACCATAAACTTTAATTTTATCTCCTTCTTTCAAATCTAAAGGAATATTATTATACTTATAGCTAAAGCAGGCACATCTTATCTTAGAACTTGTATCTTTTATACTCATATACATATGTTTTAATTGATATGTTATATTAGAAACTTCTCCTTCTATACAGACATATTTAAAAAATTCATCATTTTCTATATAATTTTTTATTATTGCATTAATTTGACTAACTGTATATATTTCCACCTACATCAACTCCATTAAAATTCTTTTTAATTCTTTTATTTTATCCCTTATTTTTATAGCATTTTCAAAGTCTAAATTTTTTGAATACTCTTTCATAACAACTTCTAACTGCTTTATTTTTAAATTTATTTCAGAAACACTAGAAAATTTTTCTACAATTTTTTCTTCTTTTTCTTTTATCATCATAGAATCCATATCATTATTACTTGTATTATATGGAATTATTCCATTAATTTTATTATATTTTTCTTGATATTCTCTTCTTCTATCTACTTCCAGACGAGCTTCTTTTATTGAATCTGTTAAAACATCTGCATAAAGTATAACTTTACCTTCTACATTTCTTGCTGCTCTTCCCATTGTTTGAATTAAAGATCTTCTTGATCTTAAAAAACCTTCCTTGTCCGCTTCAAGTATGGCAACAAGACTTACTTCCGGTATATCTAAACCTTCCCTTAGCAAATTAATTCCAACTAATACATCAAATTCTTTATTTCTTAAACCTTTTATTATTTCAACTCTTTTTATTGCATCAATTTCAGAATGCATATATTTAACTTTTATATTATATTCTTCATAATAGCTAGTTAATTCTTCTGCCATCTTTTTTGTTAATGTCGTAACTAAAACCCTTTGATTTTTTTCTGTACACTTTTTTATTTCTTCCATCAAATCATCTATTTGATTTTTAGTTGGTCTAATTACTATTTTAGGTTCTGTAATACCTGTAGGTCTTATTAATTGTTCAACAATTTCATCTTTTGCATGACTTAATTCATAATCACTAGGTGTTGCTGAAACATACACTACTTGTTTCGTCTTTTTGAAAAATTCTTCCCTTGTTAGAGGTCTATTATCAAAAGCAGATTCCAATCTAAATCCATTTTCAATTAAAACTTTTTTTCTTGCATGATCACCATTATACATGCCAGCTATTTGAGGAACAGTTATATGCGATTCATCAATAAATGTTACATAATCTTCTGGGAAATAATCTAAAAGTGTATCTGGAGCTTCTCCACTTTTTTTACCACTTAAATATCTTGAATAATTTTCTATTCCTTTACAATAACCTATTTCATTTATCATTTCTAAATCATACTCTGTTCTTTGCTTTATTCTTTGAGCTTCCAAAAGTTTTTTATTTTCTTCAAAATATTTTACTCTAGTATTTAATTCAAGTTGTATCTCATTAAACATACTTTGCTTATCTAAAATTGATAAATAATGTGTAGCTGGCATTATTGTTAATCTTTTTATCTTTCTTATTTTATTATAGTTTATATGATTAATCTCATAAATACTTTCTAAATCTTCATCAAAAAAGGTAAATCTATAGGCTGTTTCTTGATATGGTGGCAACACATCTATCGTTTCTCCTTTTACCTTAAATTTACCTCTTTCAAGTACTACATTATTTCTTTCATATCTTAATTCAATTAATCTTGATATTAATTTTTTTCTACTTATCCCTATTTCTATATCTATTGGTAAACAATTTTCTCTATATGCTTCTTTTGATCCCAAACCATAAATTGCTGAAACTGATGCAACAATTATCACATCTCTTCTTGTTAATAGAGCTGCTGTTGCTGCATGTCTTAATTTATCAATTTCATCATTAATAGAAGAATCTTTTTCTATATATGTATCAGTTTGAGGAATATATGCTTCAGGTTGATAATAATCATAATATGAAACAAAATATTCTACAGCATTTTCTGGGAAAAATTTTTTATATTCATTATATAATTGAGCAGCTAAAGTTTTATTAGGTGCCAAAACAAGAGCTGGTCTATTTAATTTTTCTATAACATTAGCTATAGTAAATGTTTTACCACTTCCAGTAACACCTAATAAAATTTGTTCATATATACCAGATTTTAAATTGGTATAAAGAAAATCTATTGCCTTTGGTTGATCCCCAGTAGGCTTAAATTTTGAACATAGCTTAAATTTCATTTTTATCTCATTTCTTCTACTATTTTTGGATTATTTTTTAGTGTTTCATATCTAAATAATATATATCCTTTTATACTTGGATTAGCTTTTCTAATATCTCTATGTTTTATAAGTTCATCTTTAGGCCAATTATTTTCAGCATATTTATACACTCCTTCTCCAATATATAGCGGAGTATTAGTCTTTTCTGCTTCTTTTGACCACCAATTAACTAAAGTCTTGTAATCTGCTTTTTTATGTCCTATTTCCCAATAAATTTGTGGAGCTACATAATCTATCCATCCATTTTCCATCCACTTAACTATATCTGCATAAAGATCATCATATGCTGCCAAACCATCTGTTAGAGACCCTCTTTCATCTTTTTTTGCATTTCTCCAAATTCCAAATGGACTTACACCAAATGATAATTCAGGTTTAATTTTATGAACTGAAACTGATAGATTTTTTATCAAATCATCAACATTAGCCCTTCTATAATCTTCTATAGTTGGATATTGTTTTCCATATTTTTCATATTCTGCTTCATCAAAATTAGCGATTTTTTCACCTTGATTTGGATATGGATAAAAATAGTCATCTAAATGCACACCATCAACATCATAATTTTTAACTATTTCTTCTATATTTTGATATAGATGTTTTACAACTTCAGGTTTTCCAGGATTTAGATATAGTTTACCCTTAAATTCAAATACCCAATCTGGATGTTGTTTTACTACATTTCTATTTGATAACTTACTTAAATCTGTAGTAAGTGCTGCTCTATATGGATTTATCCAAGCATGTAATTCAATATTATTTTCATGAGCCTTTGTAACAAAATATTTTAAAGGATCATAACCTGGATCTACACCTTCAACACCTGTTAAACAAGCATCCCAAGGATGTACTTTAGATGGGTATATAACAGCATTGCTTGGTTTAACTTGCAAAAATATCGCATTCAATCCCCAATCTTTAACATTCTTTACTATTTCATCTATTTCTTGCTTTTGCTTTTCCATATCATAATTTTTTGTTTTTGAAAAATCTAAGCCGAATACAGTTGATACCCATACACCTTTTAAATCTTGATTAATTTTTCTTTTATGTCTATCAAATACAATTTTTGACATTGTTTCATCTTTTAATATCTTTTCATTATCTTGTTCTTTTAATTTTACAACTTGTTCTACTTTTTCAGGTTTTTTCCCCTTTATTTCAACTAAATTAGGTTCTGTTGTAGAACATGATAAAATTAAAAAAGCTAAAGATAAACTACATAACAATTTAACCTTATTTTGCATCTTTTTCCTTTCTAACCAAGCCTATTCCATCTCCAAAGGGCAACAAGGCAAAGTCATATTTTTTTAAATAATTTATAAATTCCCTTAAATTTTTAACTATAGTTTTATATCTTTTAGGATATTCATTTTCACAAACATAACCTCTAAAAAGAATATTGTCTATGAAAATTAAACCTCCATAATTTAATTTATCATAACAAAGTTTGAAAAAATCTAAATATTTTCCCTTTGCTGCATCGATAAAAATAAAATCATATTTTTCATCTAAGTCCTTTAATATCTCACAGGCATCAGCATTATATATTTTTACATTTCTTCCTTTTAAAACTTTTTTTGCAATTTCATATCTTTTTTTATCTATTTCTATAGTTGTCAATTCAACATACTTTGATAAATAATAAGCAGAATAACCAACAGCACTACCTATTTCTAAGCCTTTTTTAGCTCCTATTAATCTTAACATATATATCATATATGCTAAAACCTCTTCCGTAACAATAGGAATTTTATTTTCTAAAGCTTCTTTTTTTAATTCTTTTATTTCATCATCCTCTTTAAACAAAGTTCTAACAAAATTACTAGCACCTAAGTAATTCTCTATCATATCTCCTCCATTATATCATAAGTCCGTTTTTTTAATCAATATCATAGTATAAGCCTTTATCTAATTTAATTAGCTTGCTCGCATATTTAATTGAACCCAAAGCAAATATTTTTCTTGATAAAGCCGTATGTTTGATTTCTAATATTTCATCTTCTCCTGCGAATATGACAGCATGTTCTCCAACTATACTACCAGCTCTTAAGCTATGAATACATAATTCATCTTTTTCTCTTTTTCCTACTCTATTTGTAATAATTTTAACTTCTCTTTCTTTTTGTATTTCTTTTGCAAGAGTTAGAGCTGTACCACTAGGACTATCTATTTTTCTATTGTGATGTGCCTCTACTATTTCAATATCAAAATCTTCTAACATTTTTGTAGCAAGCCTTGCCAATTTATTTAAAACTTTTACTCCTATAGAAGTATTACTTATCTTAAGAATAGGTATTTGCTTACTTGCTTCCTTTATTGCTTCCATTTCTTCCTTTGTTTGACCTGTTGTTGCAATAACTATTGGCTTTTTCTTATTAATTGCAAAATTTAATAAGTCTTTTGTTGCCAAATGATTAGAAAAATCTATTATAATATCAAAATCTTTTTTTTCATCTTTCATATCTAATGGTTCTATCATCCCCACAAATTCATGAGGTTTTTTTATACTTTTTGCTAATATATTAGCCATTACACCTGTACCAAACACTAAAATTTTCATTTTTTTCTCCTTTTCCATTATATTGACTTTTTTTTTAATCTGTTATATTATTAAATCATAATAAAGCATTATATTAGGAGGACACAATGGTAAGTAAAACACTTATATTCAACGGACCACAAGGACTACATGCAAGACCTGCAGGAGCCTTAGTAAAAAAAGCAAAAGAATTTGAAAGCAAGATTGAACTTGTTTACAATGGTAATTCTTTTAATGCCAAAGCTATAACAAAACTTCTTTCAGCAGGTATAAAAAGTGGTGCAGAAATCACTGTTACAGCTGATGGTGCCGATGAAAATGCCGCTTTAGAAGGTGTTGCAGAATTCATATCAAATATAGTAGATTAATTTAGAAAAAGCCGAAAGGCTTTTTTTTTATATTTCAAATTTATATTCATCAAATTCTATTCTTTTACACTCAAGTTGTAATTTTGCTTCTTTAGGATATGTTCCATACTTATCATCTCCTACAATAGCTAAGCCTAAATTTGCTAATTGTATCCTTATTTGATGTTTTCTACCTGTTATAAGTTCCACTCTAAAAGTTATATTTTTTTCAGTTAAATGTATAACCTTATACTTACTAATAGCTTTTTGTCCATTTATTTCTGTTTTTAATTCAAATTCTTCATTTAATTTATATTTATTATTATTCAAACAGATAGCTTCATATATTTTTTTAACCTTATGTTCTCTTATTAAATTTGTTATATGTCTTAAACTAACTTGATTTTTACAAGCTATTACAAGACCACTCGTTTTTTTATCTAATCTATTTGCAAAATTTATATTGAATATCTCTGCTAAACCTTTTTTTGTACCTGTTCCCTTATGCATTGCAAGTCCCTTTGGTTTATTAATTATTAAATATTTATCATCTTCAAAAAAAATTAAATTAGCATATTCTCTATTTAACTTTTTTTCTTTTATTTCTTCATAAAATAAATTATTTACACTAACTTCATCATTCAAATTCAATCTGTAATCTTGCTTTACTTTTTTATTATTTACCCTAACATCTCCCTGTCTTATTGCCTTAAATATTTCAGATAATTTATTATTTTTGCATCTTTTTTTTAAAAATCTATCTAATCTTACATTTTCATTTTCTTTATCAATTATTATTTTCAATTCTTACTCCGAATTCATTTTTATACTTTCAACCAATGCTATCAACATAAATGCTGTCAAATATGAACTTCCACCGTAGCTTAAGAATAATAAGGTTTTACCTGTAACTGGTATAAGCCCCAAAGTCATTCCAATATTTACTATTGTATGACCTAAAAATATTCCAACTACTCCATAAATTATTATTCTACCATAATCATCATCAACTAGCCTACTAATTTTTAGCATATTATATATCAATAAAAAGTAGAGCAATATCACAAATGAAGATCCAACAAAACCTAATTCCTCAGAAATAACTGAAAATATGAAATCAGTTTGTGGTTCAGGTAAAAATTTTAATCTACTTTGACTACCATTTAATATACCTGTCCCTATAAAACCTCCAGAACCTATTGATATTTTTGATTGTGTTACATGCCAACCTTTATTTTTAACATCTTTTTCTGGATTAAGAAAAACTTCTATACGAGTTTTTTGATAATCATCCAAAGCAAAATGATATATTGGATACGCTGAAATAAGAGCTATTATTGCAATATATATCAAAGGTTTAATATTAGCTTCATTTAGAAATAATACACATATATATGAGAAAATAATAATCAATGTATTACCCAAATCTGGTTGGAATAAAATTAAAAATACCAAGGGTGTAATCCATAAAAATACCTTTATTATATCTAATAAATTATTAATACCCTTCCTAAATTTTGAAATTATAACATAGGATAAAACTAATATAACTATTATTTTTACAAATTCTGAAGGTTGAATTTGCAAACTACCTATAGTTATCCATCTCTGTGCTCCTAATGTTTTTTTACCAGCAAATCTCACTATCAAAAGAACAATTATACCTAAACCATAAAGATACCAAATATATTTCTTTGTTAATCTATAGTCTATTATTCCTGATAATACAATAATTAAAGTACCTATTAATATCCATATTATATTTTGCTTTACATATCTCATGGATCTTGTAGCACTATATATAAATAATGTACTTATCGTTACTAAAGTATAGACTATAATTAAAAGAGATTTATCAATTTTTGAAAATCTTTTTTTTATTTCAATTATATTAATCTTCATTTGTTTTTACACCTTTTTTTAATTCATAATAAATATCTTCCCTAGTTTTTATTT
This sequence comes from Sneathia sanguinegens, assembly GCF_001517935.1. Lineage (NCBI taxonomy): Bacteria > Fusobacteriati > Fusobacteriota > Fusobacteriia > Fusobacteriales > Leptotrichiaceae > Sneathia > Sneathia sanguinegens. Next base: position 100,065 of record NZ_LOQF01000004.1, on the reverse strand, counting down.
CCTTATTTTTAAAGTTAAAATCATCTAATTTTGTTTGTATAGTTTCAGGAAAATATTTATTAAAACCTTGACCTTGTAAAGAAATATAGTGAACAACCTTACTTGTTTCTAATATTGACTTTATACTTTCATTACTTTGTAAAAATAGCATTACAATAAGTATCATATATGTTATACACAAGGCTTGAACAAGACCAAGAATTCCACCTACAATTTTATTAACTCCACCTAAGTGCACTGCATTTATAAATTTTTCTATAAAATAAACAATTAAATTTATTATTGTATAGAGCACAATAAAGGATATAATATAAATAAGTATTTTACTTTCTGTTTTTAAAACTTCTCCAACAATTTTTGAAATATATGGTATAAAAAATATAGCTAATAAAAAATTACATATTTTAAATATCATATATATTGCACCTTTTCTAAAAGCTCTAATTATTAATATAGCAAAAAGAATAATACAAAATATATCAAAACTCATCCTTTTCACCCCTATATTCTTTTGAACTTCTTGAAGTATTTCTACAGAAAATTTCATATGTTATTGTCTTACATTGTTTTGCAAGTTCTTGTATTGATATATGTTCTCCATATATTTCAACAAAATCTCCTACTTTTATATTTTCATCAGCCTTTATCATAAACTGATCCATGCAAATATTTCCAATAATATTATATAATTTTCCTTTACAATACACTTTTGCATTATTTGATACTTCTCTAGGTAAACCATCTGCATAGCCACAAGAAACTGTTGCAATAATATCTCCTTTTTTAGCTACATAAGTATTTCCGTAGCCTATAAAGCTATCTTCTTCTAATTTCTTTATATAACTTACCCTTGCATAAAAACTCATAGTAGGTTTAAATAAGCCAGTGTCATCTCCACCATATAACATTATTCCTACACGATATAATGTATAAATTGGATCTTTTTCATATTTAATAGTTCCATAACTATTCAAAGCATGCACATATTTAACCTTATATTTTTTAGCTATACTTAAAAATTTATTCAATTGTTTATGACTAAAATCTGGATCAACATCAGCTACTGATAAATGGGTAAATAAGCCAATAGGTTTATATTTTTCTAATACCTTTTTCACATCTTCTGCATTAAAGCCTATTCTTCCCATTCCTGTATCAAAAGCAATGTGATATAGGGCTTTAGGACAATTTTTATTTATATATTCTAATTCAAAAAAACTTGTTACACAAAAATGTATCTTCTTTTCTTCTAAATCTTTAAAATTTTCACATTCTGTAGGCCCTAATATTAATATATTAATAGGTAAATTTAATTTATATACTTGTATAGCTTCTTCATAAGTTGCAACTGCAAACCATTTTACACCTTGCTTGTAACAGAATCTAACTACTTTATCATAACCATGACCATAAGCATTTGCTTTAACTACTAGCATTAATTTTTCAATAGGTACAAATTCCAAAATTTTATTTATATTATATTTCATATTATTAAAATCAATAATTTGTTTACAACGCATTAGCCTCACCTTTTATTATATCCAACATTTTATTTACAACTTCTTTTTCTGTCATATTAGTTGTATCTATGATTATAGCATCTTTTGCTATTTTTAAGGGTGAATTTTCCCTAGTACTATCCTGATAATCCCTTTTTTTCATATCCTCTAATAGAACTTCAAAATCAACCTTATTATTTTCCAAATATCTTCTTTTTGCCCTTTGTTCAAGACTAGCTGTTAAATAAAATTTGTAATCTGCATTTGGAAATACTACGGTAGTAATATCTCTTCCATCTAAAATAATAGATTTTTCTTTTCCTAATTTTCTTTGTTCTTCTACCATATATTCTCTAACTTCTTTTAATTTTGAAATGTCTGAAGCCATTTTGGCAATATCATTTTCTCTTATTAGCTTACTTACATCCCTACCATTTAAATAAAAGATATTCTTTTCTTGTTTTATATTAATATTTTTTAGAATTTCTTTTCTAAATTCCAAATTATTTTCTTTTAAATATAGAGCTAAAATCCTATACATAGCTCCTGTGTCAATATAGCTAATTCCTAATATTTCAGCTATTTTCTTAGATATTGTACTCTTACCACTTCCAGATGGTCCATCTACTGCTATTATCATACTTCATCATATCCCATATTTAATCTATCAATTTTTAAACATTTAAAACTTTTATCATCTATTTCAACTTCTATACCATTAATTCTTAGCCCTTCTTCACAGGGAACATATCTTTCTGAAAAACCTGTTTTAAGTCTTTTTAAACTTTCTCTTTTATTCATACCTAAAACTCCATCATGCCCACCTGTCATTCCTATATCAGTTATAAAGCCAGTCTTACCTGCTAATATCTTATTATCTGCGGTTTGAGTATGTGTATGTGTTCCATATATAACTGTTGCAAGACCTACTAAATTCCAGCCCATAGCTTGTTTTTCAGAAGTTGCTTCAGCATGAAAATCTACTATTAAAATATCACTTTCTTTTTTTAATTTTGGTGCTAATTCATCTATCTTAAGAAAAGGACAAGATATTGGTTGCATAAATACCTTACCTTGTAAATTAACAACTGCTATTTTTACACCTTTTTTATTGACAATAACATAGCCATTACCTGCATTTTCAGGATGATAATTATATGGTCTTATTATTCTACTATTTTCATTTAAATATGAATATATTTCTTTTCTATCATATGTATGATTTCCCAAAGTAATTACATCTACACCTTTTGAAAAAAATTGTTCAGCTATTTTAGGTGTAATTCCAAAACCTGCTGCAGCATTTTCACCATTTACGATTATAAAATCATAGTTTTGTTTTCTTTTTTCTAAAAATTTAAAAAGTATTTCTCGTCCAGGCTTTCCTACGACATCGCCTATCATTAAAAATTTCATTTTCCCTCCAAAAAATAGCAGTCTATATGACTGCTCCTTTTATTTTGCATATTCTATAGCTCTTGTTTCCCTTACAACTGTAACTTTTATTTGCCCTGGATATTGCATTTTTTCTTCTATTTCCTTTGCTATATCCCTTGATAAAATAACAGCCTTATCATCATCTATTTTTTCGGGACTAACTATTAATCTTAATTCTCTTCCTGCTTGTATAGCATATGAATTTTCAATTCCTTCGTGTGAATTTGCAATTTCTTCTAATTGTTCTAATCTCTTCAAGTAATTAGTTAAAGTTTCTCTTCTTGCACCAGGTCTTGATGCTGATATAGCATCTGCTGCTTGAACAATTACTGCTTCAACACTCATTTGTTCTACTTCATCATGATGTGATTCTACTGCATTAATTACTATTTCATTTTCCTTAGAAAATTTTCTTAAAAATTCAGCTCCATTTAATGCATGTGAACCTTCTTGTTCATGTGAAAAAGCCTTACCTATATCATGAAATAAACCACCTCTTTTAGCATAGTTTACATTTGCTCCAACTTCAGCAGCTATAGCACCTGCTAAATGAGCAACTTCAACACAGTGTTGTAAGACATTTTGCCCAAATGATGTTCTATATTTTAATCTACCTAAGACTTTTAAAACTTCTTTTGGTAAAGTAGGTATACCTACTTCAAGTATAGCTTGTTCTGCAGCATCATACATAGCTTGCTCTACTTCTGATGCAGCCTTATCAACTAATTCTTCTATTTTTGTAGGATGTATTCTTCCATCTTGTATTAATTTTTCAAGTGCTATTTTTGCTACTTCTCTTCTAACACCATCAAATGATGATAAAACTACTGCTTCAGGTGTATCATCTATTATCAAATCAACTCCTGTAGCTGCTTCTATAGCTCTAATATTTCTTCCTTCTTTACCTATTATTCTACCCTTCATTTCTTCACTAGGTAATTCTACAACTGTAATTGTAGCATCTACAACGAAATCAGAAGCTGATTTATTAATCGCTGTTGATAGTATTCTTTTAGCTATTTTATCTTTTTCTCTATCCAAATTATATTCATAGTCCTTTATTTTCAACGCTTTATCATGTGTTAATTCTTCATCAAGATTTGATAAAATTATGTCTTTTGCTTCTTCTTTAGTTAATTCAGCTATTTTTTCTAATTCTTTTTCTTGGCTACCTATTAATGTTTCTAATTCGTCTTGTTTTTTAACTAAAAGTTCCTTTTGTTTTTCTAATTTAGCCTCTTTTTCTTCTATTTTTTGATTTTTATAATCTAAATTTTCTTCTTTTTTTGAAATTCTTGTTTCCTTTAAAGTTATTTCTTGCTTCATTAACTTTATTTCTTCATCTGCTTCTCTTTTCGTATTTAAAAGTTCTTCCTTAACTTTTATTATTTCTTCTTTCCTAAAAGCTTCTATGTCTCTTTCTACTTCCTTTTTTGTAGTAGTATATTTTCTTTTAGCATCAACTATTTTCAATTCTAGTTCACTAAATTCTCCATATTTTTTTACGAATTTATTTTTTATATAATTGAAAGATACAAAAAAAGCAATAAGAAATATAAAAGCAAAAAATACTATGGCTATTGCTAATATTAAATAGCTACTCATATATTCTCCTTTCTAATTTTGTCTTTCATAAATATTAGAAATCTTCCACATATTTTCAACTTTAACCCAGATGACATCAAAATAAGCACTTTCTGTTCCATAAGTAAGAATTAAAAGTGTACTTATTTCTTTGTTACTATTTATTTTTATTTCATTTGTTGGTATAAATATAAATAAATCTGTTAATTCAATTTTATCAATATTTTTTAATATTAGATTATTCTTCAAACTATTTATGAAAAACTTATGTATATTTTTTTTATTATTTGTCTTGACTGTAGATAAAAATTCTATTTTGCTTTTCTCAAATGAAGCACTAACTTCTGAAGTATTTATTTTATCTATTGTTGTACAAGCACATAATGATAATATAGTTGATATTATTATTTTTTTCATAATACCTCCACTTTATATTAAGTTTAACATATTTTCCATTTTTTTTCAATTGATTTTACTTAGCTTTCACACTAATTGACAAATGTTTTTTCCCAACAATATTTATTAATTTTTTTATTTTTTCTTCAGTCAAATCAAAATATATATTATGCTTCATAAATAATTTTTTCTTATTCAAATAAAATTGTACTTTAGCAAAGCCACCACTAGCTCTTATCAAATTTTTTAAATCTTTTTTCTGAGCTTCACTTAAATCATCTAATAAAATATTTAAGTAACTTGGACTATATTTATTTAAATCTCTTAATTTTATCTTTCTCTTATTTTCTAGTATAATTTCATATTCATTTTCATAGCAAACCTTATTTACTAGAATATCAACTAAATCATTTTTAGGTTGGCTAAAACTTAAGCCTAATGAAGTTCTTTCCATTTCTACTAATTCTTTTATACTATCTTTTTTTAAACCTTCTTTTTCATAAGTAACTCTTGCATCATTCATAAAAATAGGATTTAAGACATTGTCTTGTCTTAAGCTATTTTCCTTTGCTAATTTAAGTAACTTGCTTGAATTTTCAATAAGTTCTTTTCTTGATATTTCAAATTCATCTAAGGTCCCAGCTTTTACTAAAGTTTCAAATTGATTTTTAGTAAATGAATATTTTTGCATTCTAGTTAAAAAATCTATAATATCTTTATATAGTCCATTTTTTTCTCTTTCTTCAACTATATCCTTTGCCAAATTAATTGAAATATTACTAATGCTATAAAGAGCATATCTTATTTTATCAGCTTCAATTTTAAAATATACATCTGATTTATTTATACTTGGTTTAATAAGGTAATTCAACTCTTCATTATATCTTTCAATTTTATCATGTGTACCTATCTGAACATTTAATAAACTACATAAATATTCTTTTTTATAGTAAGTTTTAAAATAAGCTGTATAATATGAAAGCATGGCATAAGCTATGGAATGTGACTTATTAAATCCATATTCACCAAATTTTTCTATTTGTGAATAAAGCTTTTCTACCTTATCTTTTGCATAACCTCTTTTTATAGAAGAAGTTATAAATCTATTCTTATACTCTTCTAATATTTCTTGCTTCTTTTTACTTATAGCCTTTCTTAAATCATCTGCTTCATTTAAATTAAAGCCTGCTATTTTTCTTGCAATTAACATTACCTGTTCTTGATAAATTATCATTCCATAAGTATTTTCTAAAATAGGCTTAAGATCTTCAAAAAGATATCTCACTTCTTTTTTATTATTTTTTATATCAATAATATCTTCTACCATACCACTTTTTAAAGGCCCTGGTCTATATAAAGCTAGCACAGCTGATATATCTTCAAATTTATTAATCTTAAATTTTTTTATTAATTTGGTTATACCCGGAGCTTCAACTTGAAATATTCCTAAAGTTTTTCCCTCGTTATATAAGTCAAAAACTTTTTTATCTAAAAAACTTATTTCATCCAATTTAATTTTTGTTAGTTTAGATACCCTACTTAAAATATCTAAATTTAATAAAGATAAAAAATCCATCTTAAGTAAGCCCATTTTTTCTAATTCTTCCATTTGATATTGAGTTATATTTATATTAAGAGCTTCAACTTTATTAATTGGAACAAAATCAGTTAATTTTTCATCTGATATAATAATACCGGAAGCATGTATAGAGCTATGTCTTACATTATTAATTAGTTTAGAAACTATCTTTTTTAAAAAAACTTCTTTTTCATTACAATTAAATATTCTACATAAGTCTTTATACAATTGTTTTTCTTTAAAAGTTGAAAAAGTTATTATATTCGCTACATGTTCTTGACCATATTTTTCCATAACATATTGCACAACTTTTTCTTTTTTATCTGTTTCAAAATCAAGATCTATATCTGGCAAATTTTTTCTTGCAATATTTAAAAATCTTTCAAACATTAATTCATATTTTATAGGGTCTACTTTTGTTATATCTAACAAATAAGCAACTATACTACCAGCTGCTGACCCCCTTCCTGGTCCTATTAAAATATCATTTTTTCTTGCAAAATTTACTATATCATAGACAATGATAAAGTAAGAATTAAAGCCAATTTTATCTATAATTTCTAATTCATAATCAAGTCTTTTTTTAGCCTCTGCATTAGCTGCATACTTTTTTTCTAAATTAGAATAGACCAATTCTTTCAAATATTCTTTTTCTGATATTTTTAGATTTAATTTTGGTAATCTTACTTTTGAAAATTTTAATTCTAAACTTGAACTTTTTGCAATTAACTCTGTATTATTTATAGCCTTAATAACAAAGTCTTTTTTTAGACCCTGTAAATTTTTTAATATTTCTTCTTCACTTTTAAAATATAGGTCTACTTGTTTATAATATCTTTGGACTTTATTTATATTAATATTATCCCTTATTGCTGATACTATTTTCTGTAATTTATAGTCTTCTTTTTCTACATAGTAGGTATCATTAACTGCAACAGGTTCTAAATCATATTCTAGAGCTAATTCTTGATAAAATAATAGTACATTTTGAGGTATAGAAAAACAAGGTAATTCTAAATAAAATTTATTGAAAATTTTCTTATATTCTTCTATTAATTTTTTCGCTTCTGCATATTCTAAATTTGAAATGAACTCATAAAGTTCTGAATTAATAGAACCTAGTAATATTGTGATATTTTCAAATTTATTTATATCTGTTATATCAACTACACCTTTTTTTGTATAGCTTAAACTGCTTAAATTAACTAAATCTTTATACCCTGCTTCACCTTTTGCATAGACTGTTATTACATATTTACCCTCTTTTTTTAATCCATAAACATAGAGGTCTAGTCCTGCAACAAATTCTAGGCCAAATTTTTTACACAAATTATACATTTTCATAGTAGCATACATATTATTATCACAAAGTCCCAAATATTTACTTTCAGTACTTTTAGCCTTTTTTATATAGTCTTCTACTTTTGCTACTCCTTCAAGCAAACTATAATCCGTATGTAATTTAAGATTAACAAACATTATATTTTCTCCAAACAATCAACAAAATAATCAATTTCTTCCTTAGTATTATATATCCCAAGAGAAATTCTTATAGATGATTTTGCTTCCTTTTCACTCAAACCCATTGCTAATAAAATGGGAGAAGCTGATATACTCCCTGACATACAAGCAGAACCACCACTAACCATTATTCCCTTCATATCTAATAAAGGTAATAGCATTTGTATATCTTTATCTTTTATTTGAATATTTAATATTCCTGATATCCTATTTTCTCCATTTATAACATACTTGTCTTTTAATTTACTTAATAAATATTTTGTTAAATCTTCTATATATTTGCCTTCTTCTTTCATATTTTTATAGGCTAATTCCAATGCATATGAACTAGCTAAAATCCCATTCAAATTTTCTGTACCAGCCCTTTTATTTCTTTCTTGAGGTCCTCCAAAAATTTGCTTTTCTATAGCTATATCATTTTTTAGATAAAGTATTCCTACACCCTTAGGTCCATAAAACTTATGTGCTGAAGCTGTCATACTATCTATTCCTAATAAATATGGATCTATTTCTATTTTTCCAATTAATTGAGTTGCATCCACATGAAAATATATATCCCTATCTTTTAAAAGCATAGCTAATTCTGCTATAGGTTGTTTTGTACCTGTCTCATTATTAACTGCCATAACACTTACTAAAGCTGTATTTTTATTAATATATTTTTTTAAATCTTCTAAATCAATTTGTCCATTTTTTAAAATTTTAACATAGTGTACTATGTAGCCCTCATTTTCTAATTGATTAAGAACTTTAAGTACACTAGAATGTTCTAAATACGAACTAATTATTTCCTTTTTCTCACTTTTTTCCATAATACCTTTCAGTGCTAAATTATTTGCTTCAGTAGCTCCCGAAGTAAATATAATATCTTGACTTTTTACATTTAATAAATTCGCAATATTTGATCTAGCCTTTTCTAGCATTACCCTTGCTTCTCTACCCAAAGTATGTACTGATGAAGGATTAGCATAATATTTTTCACAAGTTGTAAAAAAATATTCTAAAACTTCTTTTCTCATTTTTGTAGTTGCAGCATTATCAAAATATATCTTATTATTCATGATTTAAACTCCTAATTATCTAATTTCTATGCTTATTATATCATATTTTAAAATTGAAAAGTAGACTTATTATATGCTATAATACACTAGGTGATTTTAATGAAATTAATCGTTGGTTTAGGTAATCCTGGAGATGAATACTCTAATACTAGACACAATCTTGGCTTTATAATTTTAGATAATTATTTGAATTATAGAAATTTACATACTTTCAAATCTAATTTTAATTCTAATTTTATAAAAGATAATGACATTTTTTTTCAAAAGCCTCTAACATATATGAATAATTCTGGTCAAGCTATTAGCGAATTAATGAAATATTATAAGATAAAACCAGAAGATCTTTATGTCATTTATGACGATATGGATATGGAAGTTGGAAAAATACGAATAAAAAATAATGGTTCTTCTGGTGGCCATAATGGTATAAAATCTATAATCGCTCATTGTGGTGATAATTTTAATAGAATAAAAGTGGGTATAGGTCATAAAAAGGCTGAAGCTATAGGTCATGTACTTGGAAAATTTTCAACTGAAGAATTAGAAATTATTCAAGCAAAATTTAACTTATTCAATTCTTTAATAAATGACATAATAAATGATATGAGCTTTGAAAAATTAAGAAATAAATATAGTGGAAAGGGTTTTAATGAGAAAAAGAAAAAATAACACGCAAAGCCTGATTTTAAAAAAGAGGGTGGAAATAAATGGACTATAAGATAGCATTATTTCAATTTTTTGGAGGACTTGGAATTTTTCTATTTAGTATTAAATACATGGGTGATGGTCTTCAAATGTCCGCTGGTGATAGATTAAGAAATTTATTAGATAAGTATACGACCAATCCTTTTCTAGGTGTTTTAACTGGTATACTTGTAACAATTTTATTACAATCTAGTTCTGGTACTACTGTAATAGTTGTTGGTTTAGTAGGTGCAGGTTTACTTAATTTAAAGCAAGCCATTGGTATAGTAATGGGTGCAAATATAGGAACTACACTTACAACTTTTATTATAGGATTTAACCTATCTAAATTTTCATTACCCATATTATTTATAGGTGCTGCCCTTTTATTTTTTACAAAAAAAGCTACTTTAAATAATATAGGTCGTATAGTTTATGGTTTTGGAGGAATATTCTTTGCATTAACTCTTATGTCATCTGCCATGCAACCTTTAAAATATGAACCTTGGTTCACTCAATTAATGATAGATTTAGGAAAAAATTCTGTTTTAGGTGTTTTCATAGGTACTTTACTTACTATGATGATACAGGCATCTTCAGCAACCATAAGTATCCTACAAAATCTTTATTCCGAACATATTATAACCCTTAAGGCTACTTTACCTGTCTTATTTGGTGATAATATAGGTACTACAATAACAGCAATCTTAGCTTGTATTGGTGCTAATAGATCAGCAAAAAGAGTTGCTTTATCGCATGTATTATTCAATGTTATTGGTACAGTGGTATTCTCAATATTTTTAACACCTTTTACTAATTTAATAATCTTTATTGAGCAATTATTTAAATTACCACCTAAATTAACAATAGCTTTGGCTCATGCAACTTTTAATGGAACTAATACCTTAATTTTATTTCCATTCATAGGTTCTCTTGCCTTTATTGTTACCAAAATCATTCCATATAATGAAGATGAAGAAACATACAAGCCTAAATTTTTAGATGAAATGCTTATACATAATGCTCCTTCTGTAGCTATAGGTCAAGCAAAAAAAGAATTATCTGTTATGCTTAGAAAAGCTACTGAAAATTTAGTTAGAGCTGTTAATTATTTCGAAAATAGAGATGGAGCTGTTGGTGAAAAAGTAGCTATAAAAGAAGAAGAAATTAATAATCTTGATAGAGCTATTAATAATTATTTAACTGCACTATTCCATGAACATTTAGCACATACAGATAGTGAAATTGGATCTAACCTAATGGATATTTCAAGAGACATAGAGCGTATAGGTGATCATGCAATGTCATTAGTTAGAGATGTTGATTATCAAATTAAAAAGCAAATGCTCTTTTCTCAAGAAGCTAAAAACGAAGTTATAGGTTTAGCTAATATAACCAATGAAATGTTATCTACAAGCTTAGAAGCTTTTAATAATAATGATAAAATAAAAGCTATCGAAGCTCTTGACCTACATAATTCTATTTACACTTATGAAAAAAAGGCAAGAAAAAGACATATTGCTAGACTTAAAAATGGTAATTGTGAAATTAAAACTGGCTTATACTATGTAGATATTATTTGCCATTTTACAAGAATTTGCGATCATGCAAGAAATGTAGTTGAAAAAATAATAAATGAACAAATTTAATGGAGGTATATATGAAATTTAATTTAAACAAAAAAACTGGCTTAACAATAGAATTATTCTTTGAAGGTCACGATTGTGATTGTAAATACTATAATCAATTAAAAGAAAAGAAAATATTTGAAGGTAAATTTAAACAAGTTTATGTAGATATTTTTGAAAATTTTGCCTTTGTAGGTTTAGGTAAAAAATCTGAACTTACTTTGAATAAGATTCGTGAAGCTTTCTTTGATTTAGCAAAGAATTTACAAGCAAATAATATTTCTGAAGTGCAACTAGAACTTGAAAAAATAGAAGGTTTTTGTACTGCAAAAGTAACTTCTGCAATAGTTGAAGGTTTCAAACAAGCTGAATATAGCTTTGATAGATTCCTAAAGGATAAAAAAGAACATAAAGAATTTGTGCTTAATTGCTCTTTAAATATTGAAGCTGAAAAATTAGAAAAAGTTCAAAAAAGTGTTAATGAAACTTTAAGTCTACTTGATTCTGTTTTCTTAACAAGAGATTTGGTTAATTTGCCTTCTAACTATATTTATCCTGAATCTTTAGCTCTTCGTGCTAAAGAAGAACTAGAAAAAGTTGGTGCAAAAGTTACAATTTATGGTAAGGCTGAAGCTGAAAAAATGGGTCTACATGCTTTTTTAGCTGTAGGTAGCGGTTCAGATAGAGAACCAAAATTCATTGTTATGGAATATTCTAACAAACCTGATACTGAAGAAAAACTTGCTTTAGTTGGTAAAGGAATAACATATGATTCTGGTGGTTATTCATTAAAACCAAGTGATGGTATGAAGACTATGTTCTGTGATATGGGTGGTGCTGGTACAGTAATAGGTACTATACATGCTATTGCAAAAGCTAAACTTAATATTAATGTAGTTGGAGTAGTTGCTGCTTGTGAAAATGCCTTATCTGGTCATTCATATAAACCAGGGGATATTATTAGTAGCTTAGCTGGTAAAACAATAGAAGTAGATAATACTGATGCTGAAGGAAGAGTTACACTTGCTGATTCAGTATACTATGCTTCAACTGTTATGAAAGCAACTAAAGTTATTGACCTAGCTACACTAACTGGTGCTTGTATGGTTGCATTAGGTGAAGTTTATACTGGTGCTGTAACAAATAATCAAACTTTCTTTGATAATTTAAAAGAAGCATCAAAAGAAGCTGGAGAAAAAATTTGGCAATTACCTTATGATAGTGAATATGCAAAATTAAACAAATCAAGAGTAGCAGATATTAAAAATACTGGTGGTAGATTAGGAGGAGCTATAACTGCAGGTATGTTTGTTGGAGAATTTAATAATAATCTTCCTTGGATACATTTAGATATTGCTGGAACAGCTTATTTATCTTCTGCATATAGTTACTTACCTACTGGTGCAACTGGTATACATGTAAAAACTTTATATAATTTAGCTAAATCAATGCAATAAAAAAGAAGACTTTTGTCTTCTTTTTTTTATTATTTTGTTGCTTTAAGAACTTCTTCATTTAATTGTTCTTTTGATCTTCCACCTATCAATGTTTCAACAGGTTTACCATCTTTGAATATAACAAGAGTTGGTATACTTCTAACTCCATAAAAAGCAGCTATGTCTGCATATTTATCAACATCTGCCTTTACTATCTTATAATCTACTTCCATTGATAATTCATCTAAGACTGGTCCTAATGCTCTACATGGTCCACACCATGTTGCAAAGAAATCAACTACTGTAACTCCTTCTTTTGATACTACTGTATCTAATAAAGAATCAACTAAATTTTCTCCTTCATAATGTACAACTTTACTCATTTTTTCCTCCTTATTTTGCAGATAATGCTGCCATTGTAATATAGTTATATGGTTGGTTAAAGTGAGGTAAGAAGAATATATCTAATAATTTAAATTTATCTATAGTTATTCCTTCTTGTATTGCTAATGAGAATACATGTATACCCATTGAAATATCATATTTAGACGCAATTTGTGCACCTATTATTCTTCTACTTTCCTTTTCATAAACTATCTTAATCATAACCTTTTCATTCTTACTTTCCATAAAGCCTGGTTTTTGTAAATCTGAAAAACTTGTTGATAAAACATCAATTCCTAATGATTTAGCTTTTTCTTCTGTTAAACCTGTTGATACCATATTTAAACCATAAATTGAAATTCCATTTGAACCTTGAACTCCTATAGATTCTAATTTTGTACCACAAGCATTATGAGCTGCTATTATTCCAGATCTAACAGCATTAGTTGCTAATGCAATATAATTAATATCTCTTATTGCATTGTCATATATAGTTGCACAATCACCAATTGCATATACATCTTTTTGGCTAGTTTCTTGACATCTATTTACCTTATATGCATTTTTGAATAATTCTAATTTATCTTTTAATAAGTCTGTATTAGGTCTAAATCCAACACATAAAATTACCATATCTGTCTTAATTTCACCCTTATTAGTTTTAACTGCTTCAACCTTAGTTTTTCCTAAAATAGCTTCTAATTTTTCTCCATAATGTGTTTTAATTCCATGTTCAACGATAACTTTATTCATTTCTTCTCTGAATTCTTTATCATAATATGTTGATAAACACATATCTTGTGCATCTAATAAGGCAACTTCTTTACCTATTCTCTTAAATGCTTCTGCTAATTCAACACCAATATACCCAGCTCCAACTACTGTAACATGTTTTATATCATCGTGACTTAATTTTTCAATAACTTCTTTTGCATTTTGGAATAATTTAACAAATTGTACATTTTCCAATTCCTTACCTTTAACATTTAAGCTTATTGGTAATGATCCTGTAGAAACTATTAATTTATCATATTTTTCTTCATATTTTGAACCATCTTTAGCAGTTGCATAAACAATTTTCTTTTCAAAGTCAACATCTGTAACTTCTGTTTCCATATGTATTGTTGCACCTTTTGATTCAAATATTTCTTTTGAACAATAGAATAAACCATCAGATCCTGAAATTTGTCTTCCTATCCATAGTGCCATTCCACAACCTAGAAAACTTATATTGCTATTTCTTTCAAATACAACTACTTCTGCATTTTTATAATTATCCAATATTGTATTAATTGCTGCAGTACCAGCGTGATTTGCTCCTATAACAACGATTTTCATAAAATTTTACCTCCATATATACATAATACTTTACAAAATTATTATAGCACATTATTTAATTTTTTCAAGAATTGTTTTATATCTTCTATTTCTATCCTTGTGTTTGCTGCTATATTCTTCCATATTTTACTATATTTTGTATTGTAAAATAGACCTAGAGTGTGCATTGTAAAGTGATATATACTATCATCAGTATTTTTTTCTAAATATTCTATCATATTTTCTAAAATTTGGCTTCTTGTTATATTTTCACTATTGAATAATAAGGGGTTATCATAACTAGCCCTACCTATCATAACTGAATCAACATATTTCAATTGTTCTTTTACAGCTTCTAAATTCTTAATCCCACCATTTATTTCTATATTATATTTAGGTCTTTCTTTTTTTAATTTATATACCATATTATAGTCTAATTCTGGTATAGTTCTATTTTCACTTGGACTAAGTCCTTTCAAAATAGCTATTCTTGCATGTATTATATTTTTATCTACTCCACTATCATGTAATTTATCCACAAAATTAAGTAAATATTCATAACCCATATATTTTTTATCATTTTCCAAAACACCCGTTCCATCTATCCCAATACGATGTTTAACTGTAATAGGCTTTTTACAAATATCTTTTAAAATTTTCACCATATTACAAAGTAAGTCTGGCTCTGACATTAAGTATGCCCCCATTTTATTATCTGAAACTCTATTAGATGGGCATCCAGCATTAATATTAATTTCATCAAAAGGATAGTTCTTAAGAATTTCTGCTGCTTGTCTTGTATATTCAATTGATGAACTTGCTAATTGAACTACTAGCTTATGTTCATTTTCTGAAATTTTCAATAATTTTTCTCTATTTCCATTAATTATTGCTTGAGCTGTATACATTTCTGTATATAGGGTAGATTTTTTATTAAATAGTCTAATAAATTGTCTAAAGTTATATGTTGTCCTATCTACCATAGGTGCTATACTCATTTTTTCTATCAATTTTCTTCCTTTATTTTATCCCAAAAGTCTTTTAATTTTTTTTCAAATTTATTATCTGCACTATTATAAAACTTAATATATTTTTCCATATATTTTTGTTTAATATAGTGGTTAGTATAATCATGAGGATAAATATATTTATTACTTCCTAATTTTGTTAAATGAACTGGAACTTTTTGTACACCATTTTCTTTAATATGCTCTAATGCCTTATTTATTGCCATATATGCACTATTACTTTTAGGAGATAGTGCAAGATAAATAACACATTCAGCAAGTATTATTCTAGCTTCAGGCATACCAATTTCTTCAATTGCCTTCATTGTAGAAACTGCCACATTAAGTGCCTGTACATTAGCTAAACCAACATCTTCTGAAGCTAAAATTACAAGTCTTCTTGCTATATATTTAATATCTTCTCCTGCATCTAGCATAGTTGCTAACCAATATATAGCTGCATTTTCGTCACTACCTCTTATACTTTTTATTAATGCCGATATTCTATCATATTTATCACTAGCATCATATCTTTGTTGAATATTTATTCCATTTTTAACCATTTCTAAATCTGTTTGTTCTATTAATTCTAAAACATTAAGTGCTGTTCTTGCATCTCCATCTGCTATTGATAAAATATATTTT
Organism: Sneathia sanguinegens; assembly: GCF_001517935.1. Lineage (NCBI taxonomy): Bacteria > Fusobacteriati > Fusobacteriota > Fusobacteriia > Fusobacteriales > Leptotrichiaceae > Sneathia > Sneathia sanguinegens. The sequence continues at coordinate 83,887 of NZ_LOQF01000004.1, read as the reverse complement.
GTAACTTCTTCATCAATATTTATTGAAAATTTATCACAAACTTTCTTTAATATTTTCCTAATATCTTCATCTTTTAACTTTTCAAATTTTAATACAATACATCTAGATATTATTGCTTTATTTAATGTATAATACGGATTTTCAGTAGTAGCACCAATCAAAATTATTTCTCCTTCTTCTATATCTTGAAGCAAAGAATCTTGTTGTGCCTTATTAAATCTATGAATTTCATCAAATAAAAGTATAGTCTTTTTCCCTGTTGCTGCCATATAGTCCTTAGCTCTTTTGCTAACTTCCTTTATACTTGAAACCCCGCATTTTATCGCATTTAAATATTCAAAATTATAGTTCATTTCTTTTGCAATTATCTTAGACAATGTTGTTTTACCACAACCTGAAGGCCCATATATTAGCATATTAACTAACTTTTTCTTTTCTATCATTTTTTGTATAATCTGTATTGAAAAAGTTTGACCTACAAAGTCTTCAAGCTTTGTAGGTCTTGCTCTATATGCCAATGGCTTTATTTCTTCATTATGAAATATTCCTAATTGATCCATTTTATCTACCATATAATTCTGTTATATGAGCAATAGCATCAGCTAACTCATCTGTTAAAACATTTTCTCTTAATTTAAATTGCCAATTTCCAACTGCTACTCCTGGAGTATTCATTCTTGTATCACTACCATAACACAAATAATCTTGTATAGGTATAATACTATATTTTGCTACACTTCTATGTGCTAATCTAATCAAACTCCAACAAATTCCATTATCATCTGGAGTATCAACATAGTCACGAACTAATGATCTTTCATAATCATTTAATGAATTATACCAACCTTGAGTTGTATCATTATCGTGTGTTCCTGTATATACTACACAATTTTTGTCATAATTATGTGGTAAATATACATTTTCAGGGTCATCATCAAAGGCAAATTGAAGTATTTTCATACCTGGATATGAAGTTTCCTTAACCAAGTCTATATCTTCTTGTTCTAAATTTCCTAAATCTTCTGCAATAATTTTTAAATTAGGATAAGTACTTTCTATTGATTTGAATAAATCTATACCAGGTCCTTTAACCCATTTACCATTAATTGCTGTTTCTTCTCCATAAGGGATTTCCCAATATGCACGAAAGCCTCTGAAATGATCAATTCTTATTATATCACATAATTTTAAATTAGCTTTTATTCTATCTTTCCACCAACTATAGTCATGTCTTTTTAATGTTCTCCAATTATATAACGGATTTCCCCATAATTGACCTGTAGAACTGAAATAATCAGGCGGAACTCCTGCAACACAACAAGGTTTTCTATCTTTGTCGAATAAAAATATTTCTGGATGTGACCATGCATCTGCTGAGTCGAATGAAACAAAAATAGGTATATCCCCTATAATTTCAATTCCTCTTTCATTTGCATATTCCTTTATTTCTTTCCATTGTTTGAAGAATAAAAATTGTATAAATTTTTGTGTATCTATTTCTTTTTCAAGCAACTTTTTGTATTTCTTTATAGCTAATTTTCTTCTAAGTCTAATGTCATCTGGCCAAACATCCCATGATCCACCATTAAAATGATATTTTAATGCCATGAAAAGTGCATAATCTTCTAACCAATCTTCATTTTCAACTTTAAATTCTTCAAATTCATCTTTTAGTATATCTTTTTTATCATATGCCTTAATTAAAATTGGATTTTTAATATTATATAGCTTTCCATAATCTATTATCAATTCATTAGTTCTCATTGCTTGAATATCTTCATACTCTAAAAGACCTAAATCTACAAGATTTTCAAGATCAATTAAATATGGATTCCCAGCAAAAGCAGAAAAACATTGATAAGGAGAATCTCCAAATCCTGTTGGTCCTAATGGGAAAATTTGCCATAATTTTTGTTTTGCTCTAACCAAAAAATCAACAAATTCTTTACATTTTTTCCCTAAAGTTCCTATACCATATTCAGATGGTAAAGAAATAGGTTGCATTAAAATACCAGCTTTTCTTTCAGTTTTCATACTAACACCTTCTTTTTTTTATTTATATCAATTCTAAAATAACACTATCTGCCAATAGAAGTCCTTGCCTTGTTAGAAAAATTCTATTTTCTTTTTTTCTTAATAAGCCCCGTTTTATTAGACTTTCTATCTTTTTTTTATCTTCAACAAAATATTTAGCTCCCTCTGTTAATTTTCTAAGTCCCACTATATATTCTAATTCTTTCAAATCTTTTTTTTCAACATTTTCTATTGTATATTTATTTATAGGTATAAGGTGCTCATCTATTTTTTTATAATATTCTAATAATTTTCTCTCTTTTTCATATCTTTGACCTTTATAATAGCTTGTTGCACTTATTCCTACTCCTATATATTCCTTATTTTCCCAATATTTCATATTATGTCTTCCATATTTTTTATTTAAACAAAAACTAGATATTTCATAATGTTCATATCCTAATTTTTTTAAATTATCTATGACATATTCATACATATTGGCTTCTAAATCTTCATCTAATTTTTCTATTTTTTTCTCTTTTAACAATTTAGAAAATCTTGATTTTTCTTCCCAAATTAAAGAATATATAGAAATATGATCTGGCTTTAATTTTGCTATCATCTGTATATCATATTGTAATTGTTCCATTGTTTGACCTGGTATGGCAAAAATTAAATCTATAGATATATTATCAAAACCTACCTTTCTTGCATTATAGAAAGTTTCAAGATTATCTTTTACACAATGTTCTCTATTCATTAATTTAAGTATAGATTCATTAAAACTTTGCATACCTATGCTTAGTCTATTAATACCCATTTCCCTTATTTTTTTTAATTTAACTATATCCATATTAGTTGGATTAAGTTCTAAGGTAATTTCACTTATTTTTGTAAATTTTAATTTGCTAAGAATTCTTTTTAATTGATCTACGCTCAAGACTGAAGGGGTTCCACCTCCAAAATAAATAGTGTCATAAACTATATTTAAATCATATAGTTCTATTTCTTTTATTAGATATTGTGTATATTTTTCATATTGATTTTTCATATTAGTTAAAATATAGAAATCACAATAAGAACACTTTTTATTGCAAAAAGGAATGTGTATATATATACTATCAACCATAAAAACTCCTTGGCACTTTATAAGCCGAATTCTGTATTTGTTAATCATTTATCTATTCTCATATTTGCATATGAGCTCTAGCGAATACCCCAAAGACTCAGCGGGCAACCGATATATCTTTAATTTTTCTTGCTTCGGAAGGGGTTTACCTAGCTATCTTAGTCTCCTAAAATACTGGTGAGCTCTTACCTCACCGTTTCACCCTTACAATTACTTGCGGTTTATTTTCTGTGGCACTTTCCTTAGAATTACTTCTAGCAGCCATTAACTGCCTTCCTGCCCTATGAAGTTCGGACTTTCCTCAAAGCTTAGCTTCGCGATTAACCAAAGTACCAAGGTAAATAAATTATACTATAATTTGCGTTGTTTTTCAAATCACAATTAATTTATCGCTTCCTTACGAATAATTTATGTGAATTCCCACGTTTTTTATTCGTACATATTTTAACATAAAAAATATGTACAAGCAAAAAAGATATGCATAATCATTTTTATTCCTAAATTGCACCCCTAAATGACGAGTTTTTTTTATATCCTATTTGATTTAATTCATCTCTACTTAGATATTTATTTTTTTATTTTATATGAAAAGGAATGTATAATAAATTACAATAATAATTTATTACACACTCCCTATTATTAATAAATATATACTGGCTTATTGTGAAATTCAACAATTTGTACATTTGTAGTTTCTTTTAAATAGTTTGATAATAGGTCCACTGCATGAACTTCACTTTCAAGATGCCCAAAATCTATTATACTAACACCTTGTTCTAGTGCATCTTGTGCTTCATGATATTTAACATCTGCTGTAATGAATAAGTCTACCTTATCTTTTACCTCATTAAAAAAGTCCATCCCTGACCCTGTTACAAGAGCAAAACTTTTTATCTCTTTTTTTGTATAATACTCATCATATATTACTCTAAGTTGAGAAATATTTAACTTTTCTTTTACAACTTTCACCATTTCTTCAATAGTCATCTTTTTAGCTAGATTAAAATATCGAATTGGTCTATTTTTAGTTTCATTCTCATACATTCTTTTGGCATCTAAATCTAGTAATTTAAACACATAGTCATTTAATCCACCTGCTGCAGAATCAAGGTTAGTATGCATAGCATATACAGCTATATCATTTTCTAAAAGACGCATAATTCTTGAGCCTATCATGTCATCTTTTGTAATTTTTTTCAAAGATTTAAATATTAATGGGTGATGTGATATTATCATATCAACTCTTTCTTGTATAGCCTTATCAATAGCTTTAGAATTAACTTCTAAGGCTATTAAGACCTTTTTTACCTCTTTGTCTTTGTCACCTAATAGTAGACCAACATTATCCCAAGATTCGCAAATATTTTCTGGAAATTTTTCATTTAATTTATCTATTAAGGCTTTAAGTTTCACGCTTCCTCCGTTTCACTTATTTTTTTCATAATAGATTTTAACATATCTTTAAATTCTTTTTCACCTATTTTCATGCTTTCACAAATTTCTTTATCTTCATTTTTTCTACCATTTATATTCAAGAATTTAATTAAGAATGTTTCTTCAAAATAGTTAAACATAAATGTTTGTCTTAATCTTTCAAATTCATCTATTACTTTTTCAGTATAGCTATATACATCATCTAAATCTTCAATTTCTATATTATGATACATCTTATCTAAATTATTATAGTATTCTTCTTTTATGCCCATACCTTCTAAAATACTTTTTAATTCTTCATTTTTAGCTAATCTATCTCTAACTTTTAAATATACTAAAATAGAAATTTTAGCAGAATATTCTTCATTTTCTTTCTTTATTTGAAATTGCAATAATTTAATAGAACAAAATATTGAAAATATTTCCTTTATTTTTTCAATACTATACTTCTTCGCCAATTTTTCATAAAATTGATTTATAAATTGAGCGACTATTAAATTTGCTTCATCCACTAATTCTATAAATGAAAATTCAGACTTTATATTTTTTATAACTTGTATTAAAGCTATGTCTATTAAATTTAAAAATCTTTCATCTGCTATATCTTTTTTATTTTCTCCATTTTTTATTTGTTTTATATATTCTTCACTTACTTGACTAATACTTGCTATACTTTGTGGCATATCATAAGCTTCTCTTATTTGAGCAATACTTTTATCAACAATATATGTAGATAAAAGCAAGGCTTGAAGGTCATCCAAGACAATTGTCTTTAATTCTTTATTAAGATCTACTTTTTCTTCTTTTTCTATTTTAATTAATAGTTCATTCATTTTTTAAACCCTCTACAAATCTTTTTATTTCTTCACTCACACCTTTTTCATACTCTAATTTACTAATTTTTTCCAAATTTTTCTTATATGCCACACTTCTTATTATACAAAAAATTCCGGCTGCACCTAAAATATATATTAATAACATATCTGATTTTGCATGTAGACCAAATACAATTACTGAACAAACTATTAGCATATATATGCAAAAGCCTATAATTTCTTTAAAGAAAAGTTTTCTCGCTCTTTTTACATATTGTTGATAACTAGCTTTTACTATTTTATTCAATTCATCTTGATCGTATTCTTCTAAAATTTTTTTATATATATCTTTTTTATCACTTATATATTCTCTTAGTTCATCAAAAAGATATTCAGCTTGTATTAGATTATCATTACTTTCTTTTAAACTATCTAAGAGTTTTCTAATATTTTCTTCTATCATAAAGTTAAATCCTCTTTTTTTATTCGTAAAAATTTATTATTATCGTCTAAAATTTTTCTAACTTTCGACAAATATTCTTTTGTTTGTTCTACAGAAAATCCTATATATTGCTTAGGGTCTAATATCTTTTCCATGTCTTCCATAGTTAAACCCAATCTTCCATCTTTAACTATTCTATCTATCAAATGATTTTCTTTACCTTCAATTTTTATACTTTTAACTTCTTCCATAGATAAAGTTCGTATAATCTCATGAACTTCTTGTCTATCCATACCTTTTTTTACAGCATCCATCATTATATTTTCTGTAGCCATAAAACCTAATTCTTTTCTTATATTCTTTTCTATCATTTTTTTGTAAACTACAACGCCATCCAAAATATTTTCTAATATTATTAAAATTGCATCTATAGCTAAAAATGCTTGTGGATATGAAAGTCTCTTATTTGCTGAATCATCTAAGGTTCTTTCAAGCCATTGACTACTATGAACTAAATGCCCATTCATCTCAAGAGATATAACAAATTTTGCTAAGGCTGAAACTCTCTCACATCTCATTGGATTTCTTTTATATGCCATAGCAGAAGACCCTATTTGATTTTTTTCAAAAGGTTCTTCTATTTCTTTTTCATGTTGTAATAATCTAAAATCATTCGTCATTTTATATGCCGAATCAGCAAGACTAGCCAAGGTTTGTAAAATATATGTATCTTGTTTTCTATCATAAGTTTGTGAACTAATTTCTTGACATTTTTTAAAACCACTTTCCTCTGTAACAAGTCTATCCAATTCTTTCATCTTTTCATAATTATCCCCAAATAATTCCTTGAAACTTGCTCCTGTCCCTGTTGTTCCTTTAACTCCTCTAAATTCTAAATTATTTATTCTTTTATCTATTTCATAAAAATCATACACAAATGATTTTAACCACAAGCTTGCTCTTTTACCTACTGTACTTAATTGTGCTGCTTGAAAATGTGTATAAGATAAACAGGGAACTTCCTTATATTTATCAGCAAAATTAACAAGGCTTTCCATAACAACTAAAAGTCTTTTTTTAACTAAAATTAAAGCTTCCTTTATTTGTATTAAATCTGTGTTATCTCCAACAAAGGCACTTGTTACCCCTAAATGTATAATAGGTCTTGCCTTTGGACAGGCATCACCAAAAGTATAGACATGAGCCATAACATCATGTCTTAATTTTTTTTCATATTCTTTTGCTTTTTGAAAATCAATATTTGAAATATTTTTTTTCATTTCTTCTAATTGTTCATCAGTTATATTTGCTAAACCAAGCTTCTTTTGAGCTTTAGCTAAAGAATACCATAATTTTCTCCAATTTTGGAATTTATTATCTGGTGAAAAGATATATTGCATTTGTTTGCTAGCATATCTTGTACATAGTGGATTTTCATATTTGTCCATACTTCTCCTTAAAACTCTGTTCTATAAATATTTTGTGTTCTTTCAGGTCCTACTGAAACTAAAGAAACTTTTACATTTAATTGTTTTTCTATAAATTCAATATATTCTTTACAATTTTTTGGTAATTTGTCATATTCTTTTATATTTGTAATATCTTCTGTCCAACCTTTAAAAGTTTTATATATTACACGAAGATCTTGAGAAGGTCTTAAATTACCTGGATATGAATCGTAGATTTTTCCATCAATTTCATATGCTACTGCAACCTTTATTTCTTCAAAACCTGTTAAAACATCTATTTTTGTTAAAACTATATCTGTTAATCCATTAATCATAGTTGCATATTTACCCATAACTAAGTCTAGCCATCCACATCTTCTTGCACGACCAGTTGTTGCACCATATTCATGTCCTACTTCTCTTAATTTTTCTCCATTTTCATCTTTTAATTCTGTTGGATAAACTCCTTCACCAACTCTTGTTGTATATGCTTTCATAACACCTAAGATTCTATCTAATTTTTTAGGTCCTACACCTGTACCTACACAAACTCCTCCTGCAGTTGGTGATGATGAAGTAACATATGGATAAGTTCCATAGTCAATATCTAACATAAGAGCTTGTGCTCCTTCAAATAACATTCTATTTCCAGCTTCTATTGCATTATTTAATTCACTAACACAGTCTATTATTCTATTTTTTATTTTTTTACCTAATTCAATATATTCATTATACAATTTATCAAAATCAAAAGTTTCTTTTCCATATCTACGCAACATATCATTTTTTTCTTTTAAATTCCATTCTAATTTGCTATGAAATCTTTCTTCATCTAATAAATCTCCTATTCTTATACCATTTCTTGAGATCTTATCTACATAGCAAGGTCCTATACCTCTTTGTGTTGTTCCTATTTTATTTTTACCTAAAGCTTCTTCTTTTGCCTTATCAATTGCAATATGATATGGGAAAATTATATGTGCTCTTTTATCTATATATAGTTTTGATAAATCTAAACCTCTTGTTTCTAATTGTTCTATTTCTTCTAGTAGAACCTTTAAATATATAACCACTCCTGCACCAATTACACACTTACCCTTTGAACTTATTATACCTGAAGGTAATAAATGTAATACAAATTTTTCATTTCCTACTACTACTGTATGCCCAGCATTATTACCACCTTGAAATCTAACAACATAATCTGCTGTTGGTGCCAAAACATCTATTATTTTACCCTTACCTTCATCTCCAAATTGTGTTCCTACTACAACAAAAGTTTTATCCATTATTATTCATCCTCCTTAACAACTTCAGCCAAATATGGTAATGTTCTATATTGTTGTGCATAATCTATACCATATCCTACGATAAAGACATCTGGTATTGTAAATCCAACATAATCAATTTTAACATCATGCACTCTTCTTGAAGGTTTATCAAGTAAAGTACAAATTTTTAAACTTTTAGGTTTTCTTTGTAATAAAAATTCTTTTATTTTATATAGAGTAGTTCCAGTGTCGATAATATCTTCTATTATTAAAACATTCTTATTACAGATATCTTCATCTAAGTCTTTTTTTATATTTATATTTCCACTAGTTTCCATACTATTTCCATAACTAGATACACACATAAAATCTATTCTACAATTACTAGTTATTTTTCTTGAAATATCTGCTAGAAATAGAGCAGATCCTCTTAAAAGAGCTACAAGAATTAACTCTTCATCTTTAAAATCTTCAGAAATTTTTTTACCTAATTCCTCAATTCTTTCAGCAATTTCTTTTTCGCTTATTAGTTCGACTACATGATGTTTCATTTTTTACCTCCATTTTTTCTCTATTACCTAAAAAGTGTTTAAGCTTCTAACTTAAACACTACATTATATATTTACTAGAAATAAGAAAGATGAAATATAGTATTTAATGTATAGCTCCAAGTATTCCTTAGCTTCTTCATAAGTTTTAAATTCAATCAAATATGGTATCATTCCTTTAAAACAATCTCCAGCAATGGTTCTTAGTATCCTTTCTTTATGTTTTTCTATCTTACTTATTCCCTTAACTTTTTTATATAACTCAAAGGTAGACTTTATATCTTCTTCTGTAAAGTCTGTTATAATCTTCTCATATTTTGTTCCTATGGAAGAATATATCAAAATAAATGCTTCTCTATTTGCATACATATACTTGTACATATTTTCTGTTTCATCTAATAGTTCTTGGGTTATTTCACCTTTTTTTAATATTTCAATAACCTTATCATTACAAGCTATTGTCTTTGTTTTTGCAATTTTGAATACATTTAAAATATTTTTTAAATCTTTATGAATTATTTCATTGAATAATTCTTCTTTATTTTTAAAGTTACCATAAATAGCACCTGTACTCAATTTACATTTTTTTGCAATTTTTCTAAGTGAAACTCCTTGATAACCATATTTCAAAAATTCTTTTTTTGACACTTCTAAAATTTTGGCCTTACTAAATTTACAATTCATACTTCCTCCACTCTTGTATTATACTAAAAAAAGTATCTAAATTGCAACAAAAAAAAAGAAGCCTTGCTTCTAATTGAAGTGGTGCGCGAGGAGAGACTCGAACTCTCAAGCCGAAGCGCTAGATCCTAAGTCTAGTGCGTATACCAATTTCGCCACTCACGCATATACTTGGAAGTGGGGTGACCGACGAGATTTGAACTCGCGACAACCAGATCCACAGACTGGCGCTCTACCAACTGAACTACGGTCACCATAGATGGAGCGGGAAACGAGGGTCGAACTCGCGACATTCAGCTTGGAAGGCTGACGCTCTACCATCTGAGCTATTCCCGCATGGTCGGTGTTATAGGATTTGAACCTACGACCCCTTGCTCCCAAGGCAAGTGCGCTACCGGGCTGCGCTAAACACCGTTCCATCAAGACAATAGTTATAATAGCATTTTTTAAAATGAATGTCAACTATTTTTTTTATTTTAAATAGTTGACTCTCTTTCAATAATTTCTGCCGATATTTTAAAGCTTGTTTCTCTACTATCATTTTCTATTATATTAATAATTTTATCAACTAATTGGCGAGCAATTTCTTCAAAGTTTTGCTTTATAGAACTTATAGTAGGATAAGTTTCTGTACAAATATATGTATTCCCAAATGAAATAAACTTGAATTTTTCTGGGCACTTAATCCCTAATTTATTGACTGCCCTAACTGCTCCTAATGCTAATATATCTGACCCTATTATCAAAGCTTGAAACAATTCATTTTTTAAATAAAATTTTGTAATCAAATTTTCCACTTGATGACTTGTTTCATAATTATACATAATCTTTTTCATATTTATTCTAATATTTGAATCTCTCAAAGCTTGTTTATATCCTTTAACTTTTTCAATATTTGTTCTTGTTTCTGGATCACCCAACACTATTCCAATATCTCTACATTTTTTATTTACTAATGATTTAGTTGCTAAATATGCACTTTCAAATTGATCTGTTCCAACATAAATATACTTATCACTAATACCTGATACTACAACAGGTATATTATCATCACAAACTCTTTGAACTTCATCCATTTTTTTAGGATTGAGAAAAATTACTCCTTCATAAAATCCTGCATCTATCTTTCCAAAATTATTTCTAATTAATTCTTTCATTGATTTATATACTAAAATAGTATAATCTCTTTTCTTACCATATTTTAATATATAGTTCATTATAATATAATTTTTATTTAACTCATTATCTTCTGTATTAGTAATTATAGCAATTTGTTTTAAACTATTACTTGCTAATCTTTTTGCATTATAATTCACACTAAAATTAAATTCTTTCAAGAGTTTTTCAACTCTTTCTCTTGTTGTATCTTTAACATTCTTTTCGTTATTTATAACACGTGATACAGTTTTAAATGAAACTCCAGATAATTTTGCTATATCTTTTATAGTAATTTTTCTCATAAAATTCACCTTTAGTCTTTCGTCCATCTTTCTTTCAAATGTCTTGCTATACTTTTTGGTTGTCTATCTCTTGTAAATACACCTTTTTTATTTCCTTGAACTCTGAATATTCCAAATTTAGTTTGAAAATCTGCAAAATTCCATGTTTGTTCACCTATAATATAATCTAAGCTATCAAATACTTCTTCATACATTTTATAATATTCCAATTGAAATTCTTCAGAATAAGGTGTCATTTCATCCATATCATGCATACCAGCTAAGGTATCTACTCCATATTCTGTAAATACAATTGGTTTTGTTGGATATTTTTCATGCCAAATTTTCAATTCTTCAAGCATATGTTTCTTAGCTAATTCTAAATTTGATAAATCAACATACCAACCATAGTATCTATTTATACAAATAATATCGCAAAGACTTGTAACCAAACATTTATCTGCAGGTGCTAACATATAGTTAACAAAAGTACAGAATCTTTTTTGTTTATCTAATTTTCTAGCAAGTTCAAATAAGGGTTTAAAATATTCATATGCTCCTTCTTGCGAACTTGCTGGTTCATTTGCTATAGACCACATAACTACACAGGCATGATTTTTATCTCTTGCTATCATTTCCTTTATTACTTGTTCATGAGCTTCTTTAGTTTTCATAACAGTCCAAGTATTATTTACTTTTTTCTTATCTAATAATTCAAAACCAAAGCCATCTACCAAACCTACTGCAGTTGTTTCATCTATAACAACAAAACCATATCTATCTGCTAATCTCATCATTTCTTCACTATATGGATAATGTGAAGTTCTAAATGAATTTGCTCCTATCCATAACATTCTATTAATATCTGCTATATTTGCAACTTCATCTAAACCTCTACCATGTAAAATTGTATCTTCATGTCTACCAAAACCTTTGAAATAAAAAGGTTTAGAATTAATAAGTAATTGATTATTTTTTATTTCTAATGTTCTTATTCCAAATTCTTCAATATATTCATCTACAATTTCATCATTTTCATCAAGTAAATCAACCACTGCTTTATATAAATATGCTTTTAATGGTTGCCATAATTTAACATTTTTAATATATCCATCTTCTGAAACTACTTTATTATTTTCATCCAATATTCTTATTCTATGTTTTAAATTACAATTCTTTTTGATTTCAAAAGAAACTCTTGCATTTTTTTCTACAACTTCATATGTTATAATTACATCTTCTATATGTTGTTTAGGTTTTATCCATATTTTTACTGGTCTTTGTATGCCTGAATAATTGAAAAAGTCAAAATTTTCATCAACTTTTTTAACTCCGTCAATAATTTTTAAATTACCTACAGGTAAACTTGTATAATCTAAAATATTATCAACTATAACTAATACTTCATTCAAGCCTTCTTTTGCTACCTCATTAATATTAATTTCAAATGGAGTAAATCCTCCTTTATGTGAGCCAACAAAATTATCATTTACATATACTTTAGCATTATGCGTTACAGATCCAAATCTTATAAATATATCTTTTTCAAGCATTTGCGAATTAAGATAAAATTCCTTTCTATAATACATATTTCCAACATAATGTCTTTTATTATGATTTGCAACTTGATCATTAAATGAACCGGGAACTGCAATATACTCCTTTTCTTCATTTTCAAAATTAAATTCCCAAATTCCATTTAAATCTAAAATCTCCCTTGTTATTGTTTGTTTTGGATATAACATAATCGCACCTCTTTCCCTATATAATTCATTTTAACACAAATATCAAAAAGTTGTTAGTCTATTTTATTGATAATTTTAATCAATTATTGTATAATTAACTTAAGAATTTTGAAAGGAGACTTACTAATGAAATTAGTTTTAATAAGACATGGTGAAAGCCAATGGAACTTGGAAAATAAATTCACTGGTTGGACTGATGTTGACTTGACAGAAAAAGGAGTTCAAGAAGCTAAAAATGGTGGTAAAACACTAAAAGACTTAGGTTTAGAATTTGATGTTGCCTTTACTTCATACCAAAAAAGAGCAATTAAAACTCTTAACTATGTTCTTGAAGGAATAGATCAACTTTACTTACCTGTATACAAATCTTGGAGATTAAACGAAAGACACTATGGTGCTCTACAAGGTTTAAACAAGGCTGAAACAGCTAAAAAATATGGTGATGAACAAGTTCATATTTGGAGAAGAAGCTTTGATGTTGCACCTCCATTAGTTGAACTTGACGATAAAGAAAGATATCCTAAATTTGACAGAAGATACAAAGACCTAAGTGATGCTGAATGTCCTAGAGGTGAAAGCTTAAAAGATACAATTAAAAGAGTATTACCTTACTGGAATGAAACAATTTCTAAGGAAATTCAAGCTGGTAAAAATGTAATTATAGCTGCACATGGTAATAGTTTAAGAGCTTTAATTAAGTATCTTTTAAAAATTTCTGATGAAGATATTTTAAACTTAAATTTAACTACTGGTAAGCCATTAATTTTTGATATAGATAAGGACTTAAATATTTTATCAAAACCAGAAACATTCTAAGTCTAAAGTACTGTAAATTATTTTGCAGTACTTTTTTTACTTGACAATTTTCATATTTTATTATACTATAACTTGTAGTTCGGTCGCATAGCTCAGTTGGGAGAGCACCTGCCTTACAAGCAGGGGGTCATTGGTTCGAGCCCAATTGTGACCACCATATGGAGGTGTAGCTCAGTTGGTTAGAGTGCTTGCCTGTCACGCAAGATGTCGCGAGTTCAAGTCTCGTCACTTCCGCCATTAATTTTGCCCAGATAGCTCAGTCGGTAGAGCAAGGGACTGAAAATCCCTGTGTCCGTGGTTCGATTCCGCGTTTGGGCACCATAACTCTCTTAATACTTTGAAGTTATTTTGAAGTATTTTTTTAATAAAGGAGTATATATGAAATATTTAATTTTAACAGCCGCCACTGGTGGTGGGCATATACAAGCAGCTAAAAATTTAAAAAATGAAATAGAAAAGCAAGGTAATACTTGTATAATATATGGGCTTTTTAATAAATCAAAATTCCATATTATAGAAAAAGGCTATGATTTTTTATTAAATGCTAATCTAAATAAGGCATACTCAATATTATATAAAATATCTGATATTGATTTTATAAATAGCTTCTTTTTGAAAAACTTTTTAATTCATTATGAATTAAAGCTTAAAAAACTTTTGGAAACTGAAAAGCCTGATGTAATAATTTCAACTCATCCCTTTGGTGTTCCAATGTATGCACAACTTAGAAGATTATTTAAATTTGATATACCATATATTCAAATTATAACAGACTTTAAAGCACATGCTACATATATTGATAAGGTCGTTGATGCATATATTGTAGGTAGTGACTATACAAAAGAAACTTTAGTAGAAAAGGGTATAGACCAAGATAAAGTTTTCATTTTTGGTATACCTGTAAAAGAAGAATTTAGAACAAAAAAAGAAAATATTTCTGATGACTTCAATATTTTACTTATGGGTGGTTCTCTAGGTTTAAAAGCAATGGAAAAAGTAGTAGATATCTTGGTTAATTCAAATTTACCTATACATTTAACTGTTGTTTGTGGAAAAAATATAAAATTACAAAAAAAATTAACAAAAACTTTAACAAAACAAATTATTGATGGTAAAGTACATATTTATGGTTTCACTGATAAGATAAGTGATATTATGGATAATTCTAAATTGATTATTACAAAACCAGGTGGACTTACTTCTACAGAAGCTATAAATAAACATCTACCTATGATAATACCTTTTTACATTCCTGGTCAAGAAGAAGAAAATACTGCATTTTTAGTTGAATCAAATATGGCTTTGGAAATTAAAGATTTTGAACACATTCCTAATTACATAAATTTCTTAATTGAAAACAAAGAATATTATAATAATATGGTAGATAGTATGAAAAAATTAGCTAAATGTTATTCAACTACAAAAATCATTGAATTAGCAAATCAATTAATAAAAAAATGATGTTTAAACATCATTTTTTTTATACTAACATTTCATATAATTCAAAAACTTTTTTTATAGAATAATAATCTAGCATATCTTCCTTTGATCCAACTAACATATTTTTTGTTAAAGTACAAAGTAAATTTGTAAAATCTTTGACTGTATTTATTTTTTTAGCTGAAAATATTGATTTTTTCACATTATTCTTTTTTGAATATTGAAAAATATAGTCCTTTTGTTTGTCATTTAATTTAATTTCTTCAATTCCCATATTAAAATATTCTAATGCTTCAGGCCTAATAGCAGCTTTACTTTCAGTAACATCTATTGCTTCTAAAAATATATTTCTTTTTCCATATTCAACTGCCATTATATTCAAATTTCTTAAAATAATTTTTACAATTCTAGCTAAACCATCTAAACAATATTCATGTATATTTATTTTATCTTTTCTTTCATTTCTTAATTCTTTTACTAATAGATTTATTCTGTCATAGTCAATAACTTCTTTATTTAATAAATCTTTTATTTCTTTTGCTTTTTTGTCTGATATAAGTTGTAATTCTTTATTATTTACACCCGTTATTTTTCCTAAAATTGCAAAATCGAATTCTAAATAATATGGGTCTTTTACAGTATCTTTTATCTTATTTTCAAATTTTTTTGCTATAAAATCAGCTAAATCTTTACTTTCATCCTTAATACTTTCAGAAAAATTTATAAAATCTTGTATTGTTTTTAAATTTTCTATTTTATCTATATATGCTTTATCTAAACCATTTTTTTCAATAAATGTTTTTATACTTTTTTTTGTCATTGGATGTATTTTTTTCAAATCTGCATCTTCCATATATTCAATCCCTTTCCATAGTTTAAATAGATTATATAAAAATCTATGAAAATAGTCAAATTATATTATACTTTTATGCAATTTTAAAATACTGGATATCCTTCATCCTTATATTCTTTTTTCAAAAATTCACTAACTTCTTTACTTGTCATCGCTTTTTCAAGTTCTTTTATCTTTTGTGAATTTCTATTATCTTTTCTTGCTGCTAAAATTATCGCATAAGTCTTATTAGGATCATTTTCTTTTATTAAAGCTTGCTTAACACTAACACCTATTCTTTTCATATGTGATGGCCAATTAAATACAAGATCTGCTTCTTGATAAGCTTGAACTAAAGATGGAATTGGAAATTGCATAAACCTATATCCATTCTTTGTGCTTTTAACATCTTTTATTGAAACTAAACCTGAATGTTTATTTAATTTAATTATATTTGCCTTTTCTAAAATCAATAAAGCTCTTGCCTGATTAGTAGGATCATTTGGTATAGCTATTGTTGCACCCTTAGGTAATTGTGATAAGTGCTTATATTTTTTTGAATAAAAACCTACATATACATCATATATTGCTCTAACTTTTACCAAATCTGCCTTAGCTCTTTGGTTAAAAATTTGCATAAAAGGTTCATGTTGATGAAAATTAGCATCAAAATCCCCTGCTTTTAACCCTACATTGGCTGTTTGATAATCTGTTAACACTTTAATTTCAACCTTATATCCTTTTTTTTCTAAATCTTTTGCAGCAATTCTAACTATTTTTTCCATTGGATAAACTGATGCTGCAATTCTAATTAATTTATCATTTGAAAATGATAATACAGTTAAAAACATGCTAAAAATTAACATTCCTAATTTTTTCATTTTATCTACTTCCTTTCTTATCTAATAACTCTGATATTTTTTTACCTACTATCTGTATAATAAATACTAAAATTACTATATATATTATCGCCTTATAAACCACTTGCATATTGAATTCATAATATCCATATCGTATAGCATAATCTCCTATACCTCCTGCTCCAACTATTCCCATTACAGTTGAATAAGAAATTATACTTATTATTGTAGATGTTAAGCCTAAAACTAAACTTTGTCTTGACTCTACTATTAAAAAATATCTAACTAATTGGTATTTTGATACCTTCATTGATTCTGCTAATTCAATTACTCCTTTATTAACATCACCAAAAGACTGTTCAACAAATCTTGAAAAAGTTGCAACTCCCACAAAGCACAAAGGTAAAGTCGCAGGTAGCACCCCAAAAGCCGTTGAAAAAAGTAGTCTTGTAAGAGGTATTAATATTATTACAAATAATAAATATGGTACACTTCTAACAACATTTACATAAATATTGCAAAATATACTTAAGCTATTTTTCAAATATATACAAGCCCCTATTGGAAGACCAAATATAATAGAAACTAAAGTCGGTATTAATATCATAATTATTGTTTCACGCAGTGCTTGCATTAATTCATAATCCATTTTATACCAACTCCTTCTTCACATAACTAATATAATCCTCAATTAATCTTTCCTTATTATTAACCTTAAAAACTTCATATATCTTGCCCTTTTCTAGTATCGCCACCTTATCACACAGATATCGAATAACATCAAGATCGTGACTTACAATAATTATAGTCGTTCCATATTCTTCCCTTATTTCCTTAAATAAATTTAAAATTTCAAAACTTGTTTTCATATCTAATGAGGCTGTAGGTTCATCACATAATAAAATATCTGGTTTAGTTACTAATGCTCTTGCAATAGCTACCCTTTGTTTTTGTCCACCTGATAATTGACTTGGAAATTTTTTCATAAAATCTTTTAAACCCACAAAATCTAAAATCTTTTCTACTCTTTCTTTATCTCTTATTCCTTTTAATTTTAAAGCTAGGTTTACATTGTCAAATATAGACAAATTATTCAATAAATTAGCTTCTTGAAATATTAAATTACTACTTCCAATAATTTGTATTTCTCCACTATCTTTTTTTATTAAACCCTGTAATAATTTTAAAGTCGTTGTTTTACCACTACCTGATTTGCCAACTATTCCAAATATATCCGACTTTTGTACGGCAAAATTTAAATCTATGCAAAATTTATTTAAATTTTTTTTCAAATTTGTAATTTTTATCATTTTTGCCTCCTTGAATGTATAGTATTATTTACAAAATTTTTTGTCAACTTTATTTTAACTTTTTTTCTAACTTATTCTTTTTTCACTCAATATTTCATTAATTTTTTTATCATATTTTCACATGTTGAAATATGTAAACTATTCTTTAACTTTCGTTTGACATTAATTCATGTAAAGTATATAATTTAATTGATTGTAATGATTACAAAGTGAAAGGGGAAAAAGCATGACTTTATTGGATATAAGAGATCTTCACGCTGAAGTTGAAGACAAAGAAATTTTAAAAGGAATTAATTTAAAAATTAACAAAGGTGAAATTCATGTAATTATGGGTCCTAATGGTGCTGGTAAGTCAACATTAGCTAGTGTTTTAGTTGGTCATCCTAACTATACCGTTACAAAAGGTGAGGTATACCTTGATGGGCAAAATATACTAGATTTATCTGTTGACAAAAGAGCTAGAGCTGGTATATTCCTATCTTTCCAATATCCTGAAGAAATACCAGGACTTACATTGGAAGATTTCCTAAGATCAGCAAAAGAAGCTGTAACTGGTGAAAAACAATATTTTACTTTTTTCCATAAATATTTAGTTGAAACAATGAAAAAATTAAATATAGATCCTTCTTATTGTAATCGTCACTTAAATGTCGGTTACTCTGGTGGTGAAAAAAAGAAAAATGAAATTTTACAAATGGCTATACTTGAACCTAAAATTGCTATCCTTGATGAAGCTGACTCAGGTCTTGATAGAGATGCTACTCAAATAGTATTTGAGGGGCTAAGAACCTTAAAAAGAGATGATGCATCAATGATAATTATTACACACTATGATAAAGTTCTTGAATATTTACAACCTGATTATGTTCACATTTTAGTAGATGGTAAAATTAAGAAAAATGGTGGTAAAGAACTTATAGAATATATAGAAAAAAATGGATTTGAAGAATTTAAAAATAAGGAGGATTAATAACAATGGCTGATGAAACTCCTAGAAAGAGAACCTATGTTGCAGATATTGAACGGGGTGTCTACGACATAAAAGACAAAGTCGATGCTGGTTATACAACTGGTAAGGGCTTAAATGAAGAAATTGTAAGAAAAATTTCTAAGAAAAAGAATGAACCACAATGGATGTTAGATATACGACTTGAAGGTTTAAAAGTTTTCAATCAAAAACCTATGCCTACTTGGAGTGCAGATTTATCTGATCTTGACATAAATGACATTGTAAATTATCTTGAACCTAATGCAAAGCAAATGTCTGATACTTGGGATGATGTGCCTTCATATATTAAAAATACTTTTGATAGATTAGGTATACCCGAAGCTGAAAAAAAATCTTTGGGTGGTGTTGGTGCACAATATGATTCATCTGTTGTATATCATAATCTTGAAAAAGAATTAGATGAAGATGGTGTAATTTATACAGATATTGAAACTGCAGTAAAAAAATATCCTGATATGATAAAGAAATATTTTATGAAATTAATACCTGTAGATAATCATAAATTTTCAGCTCTTCATGCTGCTGTTTGGTCTGGTGGAACTTTTCTATACATTCCAAAAGGAGTGAAAGTAAAAAAACCAATACAATCATATTTTAGATTAAATGCTCCAGAAGCAGGTCAATATGAACATACCATAATAGTAGTTGAAGATGATGCAGATGTTCACTTTATAGAAGGTTGCTCTGCACCTAAGTATAATAAAAATGTAGTACATGCTGGTGCTGTTGAACTATATATCGGTAAAAGAGCAAGATTACGATATTCTAGCATAGAAAATTGGTCAAGAAATATGTACAATTTAAATACAAAAAAAGCTTTAGTTGATGAAGATGGAGTTATAGAATGGATATCTGGATCTTTTGGTTCAAAGGTTTCTATGCTTTATCCTTTAAGTATTTTAAAGGGTGAAAGATCTCGTTCCGAATATACTGGTGTAACTTTTGCCTCAGCTGGTCAATATTTAGACTCAGGTTGTAAAGTAATACACGCAGCTTCTTACACAAGTTCTAAAGTAAAATCAAAAAGTATTTCAAAAAATGGTGGTTGGGCTTGTTATAGAAGCTTAATGGAAGTTGTACCCGGAGTAAAGCATATAAAGGCTACTGCAGAATGCGAATCTTTAATGTTAGATAATTTATCAAAGTCTGATACCATACCTATGATAGTTTCAAATACAGATGATATTGACATAGGTCATGAAGCTTCTATTGGTAGAATCTCAGATGATGCCATATTTTATTTAATGCAACGAGGTTTAACAAATGATGAAGCTAAAGCTTTAATTATTCGTGGTTTTGTTGAACCTATTTCAAAAGAACTTCCTCTTGAATATGCCGTTGAACTAAATCGACTTATAGAAATTGAACTTGAAGGAACAATAGGTTAGGAGGCTTTATGAAAAAATATGAAGAATTACAAAAACCATATTGGAAAAGATTAAAATATGCTCCGACTGAAACAATAGAACAAAAAGAATATAATATAAATAATGTTACTTTTCTTAATATGGATCAAAATGGTATAAATATATCAAAATATTGCGAAGATAGACCAGAACCCTATCGTGGTTTAGGGGAATATCATGAAATAGAAAATAAGCAAAGATTAAATAATAGCCTTGCTTTAAATATATCTAGCAAGTTAGAAAAAATGATAGCTATAAAATTTGATTTTAATAATATTTCTGATACTCTAATTAATGGAATAAATATAAACATGGAAAAAAATTCAAGGGCAAAACTTTTAATATTCTATGAATCTGCTGATAAAAATGAACATTATCACAATGGATATATAAGAGTTAATCTAGCTGATAACTCAGAACTTGAGCTTATAAATCTACAAAATTTAAATGGTTTTTCTAAGAATTTTACACAAACTGACTTTGTTTTAGATAATAATGTAAAACTTAATTATTATGACTTAGAATTAGGTGCAAAGATAAATGCTGTTGCTAGTAAAGCAAGATTTTTAGGTGAAGGCTCTGAAGTCTTATTCATACCTGCATATTTGGTTGATGAACACAGAAAAGCTGATTTTGAATATTCACTTTTATTCCATGGTAAAAGAAATAATGGAAATATAGAAGGTCGTGGTGCAACGAAGGATCATGGTTTGAAAATATTTAGAGGAAATATATATTTCTATAGAGGCTGTAGCAAATCAAAGGCAAGCGAAGGTGAATTCTCTATATTACTAGATGATACTATTAAAATTCATTCGATACCAGCTATGCTTTGTGACGAAGATGATGTTCTTGGTGCTCATGCTGCTTCTGTTGGAAAAGTTAATGAAGATAGATTATTTTATTTAATGTCTAGAGGTTTCAATTCAAAAGAAGCTAAAAAAATAATTGTAGAATCTTCTTTCAGACCAATATTTGAGAGAATAGAATTTGAAGATATTAAAGAAAAAATGTTTAAAGAAATTAATAATAGGATGCTATAATGGAAAAAAATTTAAGGGAACATTTTCCCATATTTAAAAATAAAGATATTGCATACTTTGATAGTGCTGCAACTACACAAAAGCCACAAATGGTAATTGATGATCTTGTAGAATATTATACAAATTTCAATGCTAATGCCGGTCGTGGTTCATATGAACTTTCTATGTTAAATACTTCTATAATAGAAAATACTAGACAAAAGGTTAAAGATTTTATTGGTGCTGATGATAGTGGCGAAGTAATTTTCACAAAAAATTGTACTGAAGCTATTAATCTTGTAGCCTATTCTTATGGCTTAAGTTTTTTAGAAAAAAATGATGAAATTCTTTTATGCGTTTCAAATCATCATGCTAATATTGTTCCTTGGCAATTCATAGCTAAAAAAGTTGGTTGTACTTTGAAATTTTTCTATTTAGATAAAGATGGTCAAATTGATCTTGAAGATTTCAAATATAAGGTTAATGAACGAACAAAAATTGTTTCTTTATCTTCTGTTGTAAATACAACAGGAATAATACAAGACTTTAAAACTGTTATTGATTATGCACACAAATATAATGCTCTTGTTTTACTAGACTGTGCTCAGTCTATTACACATTTCAAACATGAAGTTGCCAAATGGGATGCTGATTTCATAACTTTTTCTGGGCATAAAATGTACTCTGCCTTTGGTGTTGGAGTGCTTTATGGTAAAAAAGAATTGCTTGATAAGATGCCCCCATTTATTTACGGTGGCGATATGATAGATTATGTTGAAGAACAATATTCAACTTTTGCTCCCCTTCCACATAAATTCGAAGGTGGAACTATGGATACTGCAGCTATATCATCATTATCTAGAGCTATAGATTATATAAATTTAATTGGCTTTTCCGAAATAAAAAAAATAGAATATGATCTTTTATTTGATCTTTTATGTAAATTGAATTCCTTAGATTTTGTAGAAACTTACTACATCGAAAATGTTGATAGAGTACCTATAGTTGCCTTTAATGTAAAAGGAGTACATTCACATGATACTGCCTTTATATTAGATAAATACAAGGTAAATGTTCGTTCTGGTCAACATTGTACAGCACCTTTACATCAATTTATGAAAATTAATTCTACTTGTAGAATAAGTTTTAATATCTATAATACTTATGAAGATATTGATGTATTAATAGAAGGTTTAAAAAAAGTAAAAGAGGTTTTTAATTTATGACAGATATAGAAAAAATTTATCAACAAACAATTTTAGAGTATAATAAGAGAAAAGATTTAAAAAAAGAAATTGAAAATCCTAGTTTTGTTGAAAGAGGTCATAATCCTAGTTGCGGTGATGACTTAACTTTACTTGTTAGAATAGAAAATAATATGGTTTTAGATGCTTCATTCATTGGTAGTGGTTGTGCTATTTCTACAGCTTCAACAGCTATGTTAATCGATGATATAAAAGGTAAAAATTTAGAAGAAGCTAAAAAAATTGTTGAGAACTTTTTTACCATGATGAAGGAACACAAAGAAGGAGATTTTAATCTTTTAAAAGATGCCATTTTAATGGAATATGTTAGAGATATGCCTGCACGAATAAAATGTGCTACTTTAAGTTGGCATAGCTTTGAAGTAATTTTAGATAAGGAGAAAAATAAAAAATGACTAATCGAGAAAAAACAGAAGAGATAATTTCATATCTCGCAACTTCACCAAAAAAAACACCTTGTGAACTTATAACTGATGAAGAAATAAAAAACACTTATTCTTGTAAAGTTATAGGTAAAAAAGATATCAAAATCATTTATGGTGAAGTCGATGAAATACAAAAGATAATAAAAGAAAATAATTTAAAAAATTATCATTTCAAAAATGATAGAAGAAACTCTGGTGTACCCTTACTTAATGTAGCAAATATCAATGCTAGAATAGAACCTGGTGCTATTATTCGTGAAAAGGTTGAACTTCAAGATAAATGTATAATTATGATGGGTGCAATTATTAATATCGGTGCTAAAATTGGAAAAGGTACAATGGTTGATATGGGAGTAGTTATAGGTGGTAGAGTTCAAGTAGGAGATAATTGCCACATAGGTGCAGGTACTGTATTAGCTGGTGTTATAGAACCACCTTCAGCAAAACCTGTTGTCATTGAAGACAATGTAATAATTGGTGCAAATGCTGTAGTTTTAGAAGGTGTCAGAGTTAAAAAAGGCTCAGTTGTTGCTGCTGGTGCTGTTGTAACTCAAGATGTACCAGAAAATGTAGTTGTTGCTGGAATGCCAGCTAAAATTATTAAAAAAGTTGATGAAAAAACTGAGAGTAAAACTGAATTAGTTGATAGTTTAAGATAGGGGCTGTAATGCCCCTATTTATTGAATAAATACACTTAGTGTGTTATACTTTTTTTACATACTATTTAATGGAGGTTTATGAAAAAATATATTTTACTTAACCCTGTTGTAATTAATTCATACAATTTATCTTTTTTAGAAAAAAAATTAAATAATCTTGGTTTTAGTTTAGTTTTTTCAAAAGAAGATCAGGCAAAAATAGTGAAAAATGAATATAAAGCTTTATTACAAAAAGAAAAAGGTACTATTTTAGATCAAAGATGCCCTTTAATTGTAGACTATTTCAAAAAATCTAAACTTAATGTGAAATTTCATAATATTGAGCCTATTTTAATTCACATTGCAAAAGAAATAGCATATAGAGAAGACTTAGCTGACGGTCAAAAATGTATAATAACCCCTTGTACTGCGTTAAAAAAATATGGAAATTCTTTAAATTTAAAAAATACATTTTTTTTAACCTGGGATGAATTTTGTAATAAGTATTCACTCAATTTAAAAGGAAAAAAACTAGATAATAGTCCTATTCCTTTTGGTTTTTTTTCTGATATTGAAAAAAATGTTATTTCAGTTGAAGAAAAAGATTTAAAAAATATTTCAAATGTTTCAATTAAAAAAGTTAGGCTAATTGAAGGATTGTATTGCCATAATGGCTGTCATAATGGAGATGGTGTAAAATGCATAAAAAAATAAAAGCTTTTTTTTCTTTAATTATTTGTATTTTAATATATCACATATTAACTATTACCAATATTTATAACCCTTATGTTTTACCACCCTTAAAAGATATCATATTTAGTTTTGTAGAACTAATTAAGGATAAAAGCTTAATTATAAATGTATTTGTTAGTTTGAAAAGAGTATTTTTTGGTTTTTTCATTTCATTTTTATTTGCAAGTACATTTGCTATATTAGAATATCGTTATAGAAAATTCATTGCTTATTATGACTGGTTTTTGCAATTTATGAGAAACATACCACCGCTAAGCCTTATTCCACTTCTTATACTTTGGTTTGGTATAGGAGAAACATCAAAATTAATTATTATTATTTTGGCTTCTTTTTTTCCAATGTATCTTAATTTTGAAAAAGGTTTATTATGTTGTGATCCAAAATTAATAGAAGTGGGAAAAGTTTTTAATTTTAGTAATAAAAAGATATTTTTAAAAATTATTCTTCCTAATGCTTTACCTGATATTTTAGTTGGTCTTAGATTAGGTTTAGGATATAGTTATCGTGCGATAATAGGTGCTGAACTAATTGCAGCAAGTCAGGGTTTAGGATATATGATTAATTTTGCAAAATCTATGTCAAGAATCGATATTGTTATTGTAGGAATAATTGTTATTGGAATTTTAGGTTATCTTTGTGATTATATCTTTAAGAGGTTGATTATTTATGATAGAAATAAAAAATTTAGTTAAAAAATATGATGAGCATCTTATTTTTAATAATATTAATTTAAGTATAGACAAAAATAAAATTACTATTATCTTAGGAAAATCTGGTTGTGGAAAAACTACTCTACTTAGATTAATTAGTGGTTTAGAAAAATATGATTCTGGAGAAATTCTTCTTCCTAATCTTAAATGTTCATATATTTTTCAAGAGCCTAGATTACTTCCTTGGTTAACAGTTTTTGAGAATATAAAGCTTGTTAATGAAAATTTATCTACAGATGAGATCAATAAATTAATAACTATGATAAATTTGGATAAATTTGGAAATTCCTATCCTAATGAATTATCCGGTGGTATGAAAAGTAGAGTTAATTTAGCAAGAGCTTTTGCATATAAGCCAAATTATTTGCTAATGGATGAACCTTTTTCAAGTTTGGATGATTTTACAAGAATTAAAATGCAACAGGAATTATTAAAATTATATAACAAAGAAAAATGTGGCATACTTTTTGTGACACATAATATCGATGAAGCTCTTATGCTAGCAGATAAAATCATTGTCTTAAAAAGTGGTGAAATATATTCTACATATTCAATAAATAGTAAAATACGAGATTTATTAAGTGATGATTTTATCAATTTAAAAAGAAAAATTCGTGATGATATTTGGAGGTTATGATGAAAAGAATTATAAAATTACTTATTTTATTTACATTACTATTTTCATGTTCTAATAAAACAAAATCAAGCTTTAGTACAAAAAATTTAACTGTAACTTATGTTACTTCACCTTTAAATGTTCCTTCTATTATTGAAAAACAAAATTCTATTTTTTCAAAATATTTAAAGGATGTTGATATTAAATATGCTGAAATTACAAGTGGTGCTGATCAAAGTCAAGCTCTAGCTTCAGGTTCTGTACAAATTTTAAATGCAATTGGTGGTTCTTCAGTAATAGCTAGTGCTGCAAATGGTGCAGATATTAAGATATTAAATATCTATTCTCGTGCTCCAAAAGCCTTTGCTTTATTCTCAAAGGATGCTACATTAAATAGCCCTGAATCTTTAAAGGGAAAAACAATAGCAGGACCTATGGGAACTAATTTACATGAATTACTTGTTTCATATTTAAAAAGCAAAAATTTAACTATAAATGATGTTAAATTTGTAAATATGAGTATTCCTGATGCACTAGCAGCTCTTTCATCTGGTAGCATTGATGTTGCCCTACTTGGAGGACCTGCAGCATATAAGGCTGAAAAAGCAGGTTTACATAAGATAACAGATGGTGAAGGTTATATAGAAGCTCTTATCTGTGTTGCAACTACACAAAAGTATTATAATGAACACAGAGATATAATTGATGCTTTCTTAAAAGCTCAAAAAGAAGTTCTTGACTTTATGAAAAATAAACCTGAAGACACAAAGAAAATTGTTTGTGAAGCTTTAAAATTAGATAATCTTGCTTATGATACTATGTTTAAACAATATAACTTTGAATCTAAAGTATCAGATAAAGACATTGAAGGTCTACAAAAAACAGCAGACTTTATGTACCAAAACAAGATGATAAAAAATCCTATACAAGCAAAAGATTTAATAATAAAATAAAATGTAGGCGTGGAATAAACCACGCCTACTTTTATCTATAGAGTAACATTCTATTTAAAACAGTTTTTAAAGTCTTCATTGTGCAGCCTAAATTCAATCTTACCCAACCTGAATCACTTTTTTCTGAAAAATATGTTCCATAAACTGGTAATACTTTTATCTTATCAAAATATTTCTTCATTTCTTCTTCTGATTTAAATAATTGTTTCATATTAATCCAAGCAAGAAACCCTGCTTGTGCTTTCATTACTTGTATATTAGGTAAATTATTCTTCATAAATGACTCAAAATATTCAAAATTTTTATCAATATACTCATTTAATTCTTTCACCCATTCATCACATTCAGTATATGCTGTAATATGTGCTGCTTGCATAAATACATGCGGTGAGGTTACATAAACTTTTTCAAGATATTTTAGCATTTTATCTCTAATATCCTTATTTTGGATAATTATATAACTTCCTTTCAAGCCTCCTAAATTAAAAGTTTTATTAGGTGAACAACAAACTATAGCATTATTTGTTAAATTTAGAATAGAAACAAAACTTTCATCTTTTCTTAATATATCCCTATGTACTTCATCACTTACAAGTAATACTTTATATTTTTCACATAAGTCTACAACTTTTTGTAATTCTTCCCTTGTCCAAATTCTACCACTTGGATTTTGAGGATTACATAAAATATATATTTTAACCTTATATTTTATTATATCCTCTTCTAATTTTTTAAAATCAATATAATATTTATTATCCTTTTCTACTAATTCATTTGCTATAACAGTACAATTATTTCTTCTAACTGCAAGAACAAAAGGTTCATAACAAGGCGTATTAATTAATATATTTGAATGTTCTTTTGCAAAACATTGAACTATATAATGTAAAACTGAACATGTCCCAAAGACTAATTTTATATCTTCTTTTTTAATATCTACCCCTAGTCTTTTTTTATGCCAATTAATAAGTGCATTATAGTATTCATCTCTTACATAGGTATAACTATAGTCTGAACTTTTTGCAACTTTTTCTAGTGCTTTTTGTATATTAGGACAAACTCTGTAATCAAGATCTGCTATATTCATTGGTATAACACCTTTTTCCAAGCGATCCCATTTTCTTGTATATGTCTTACTTCTATCAAATTCTTCATCAAAATTATATTTCATTGTTTTTTAACACTTCTTCCATTCCTGTTTTCAAGCTTTGAACTTGAGCTCCTATTATTATTTGAACATTATGATCATCTAATTTAACTATACTCAAAGAACCTGCTTTTTTCAATGTCTTTTCATCCATTAAACTAATATCATCCAATACTAATCTAAGACGAGTTACACAATTATCTAATGTTTTTATATTCTTTGCTCCTCCTAAAGCTTTAACGAATACTTTTGGATCATAAATTCCATTTCCCTTTGAGAATATCTTTATATCATCATTGGCATCAATTTTTTCTCTTCCAGGTGTAGGTACATCATGCTTCATAATATACCATTTAAATACAAAGAAGTATATTGCAAACCAAATTATACCAATAGGAATTATTAAATACCACTTAGTTGCTTTACCTTGTAAAATACCAAAGATGATAAAGTCAATTACACCACCATCAGTATTACCTATGCTAACACCTGCTAATGAAACTACCATTAGTGATAACCCTTGCATTATTGAGTGGAAGACATATAAAGTTGGTGCTATGAATAAAAATAGAAATTCTATAGGTTCTGATATACCTGTTACAAATGAAACCAACATAGCTGAAACAAGCAATCCTTTAATTGAAAATCTATTTTCTTTTTTAGCACAATAATATATAGCACAGCCTATTGCTGGTAGTGCAAACATAAATGTTGGCATAAATCCTTGTGATAAGAATGATGTTGCACTTCTACTTATTGGAAGTCCAGCTTTTAATTGAGAATAAAATATATTAAGTGCTCCTGATACTTCAGTTCCCTTTACAATTTCAGTACCACCTATAGGTGTAAATCTTACTAAAGCAAGTAAAATATGATGCATTCCAAATGGTTTTAATATTGCCAAACCTAATCCGTATAAAAATGGTCCAAATATTCCTGCTTTTTGTATTAAATATCCAACTCCATTGATTCCTTTAGAAAATATAGGCCAAATTAAAGGAATTATTAAACCTACTATTGATAATACAAGAACTGAAACTATAGGCACAAATCTTAAACCACCAAAGAATGAAAAAGCATCTGGCATCTTTATGTCTTGATATTTTTCATGCAAATAATACACTATTAATCCTGCTATAATTCCACCTAATACTCCCATTTCTATTGTTTGTATTCCAAATACAAAACCTTGTCCACTTGTCTTAACTAATTCTTTTGCAGCTAAGCTATTAGTTTGTGTTAGGTAAAAATTTATTGATAAATTCATTGCAACATAACCTGCAAATCCTGCAAATACTGCAACTCCTTTATTTCTTTTTGCCATTCCCAATGGAATACCCATTGCAAACATACAAGGTAAATAAGTAAATCCAAATGAACCTACAACTGTTAAATAATTAAAGAATAATTGTATAAATTTATTCCCCAAAAAAGGTATTTTTTCTATTAAGATAGGTGATGTAATTGAACTACCTAGACCTAATAATATACCCATAAACGCCAAAGTTGCTACTGGAAACATAAATGTTTTTCCTAATTCTTGAAAAAAGCTTAATACTTTTGTTTTCAAATCTTTCGCCATTTCTAACCCTCCATAAATTCTTTTAAATATATAATTAAATAGACACATTCATTTATACTCAAATTTTTATTAAACTTGCTTATGCAATATATATCTATTTTTTTTACTATATTTGCTACATCTTTAAAATTGTTTACTAACAAATTATATACATCTGTTATATTATTTTTTTCTTCTTCATTATTTATTTTTTGAATAACTAAATATTTTAAATAATTAACTAATCTTGAATATTTTTTAAAATCTGAAAAGCTTTCTAAATTAGCTTCTTTTTTTATAATATTCTCAATTTCATTTATGTAACTCATAATTTCTACATTTTTCTTATTTTCATAAATTGCATTTATCAAGTGTATAGTGATAAAGCCAGCATCATCTTCTGATAAAAGTACATTTGTTTTTTGATAAATATATGAAATTGTGTCAATTGCCAAAGAAAATTCTTTTGGATACATCGCCTTTATTTCATTTATTAAATAATTACTAACAATAATATTATTTAATTTTCTATTAACTGCATTGTATATATGATCAGTTAAGGTAATATATAGGCTTGAATTTAATTTTATTTTTGCCTTTTTTTCATAAATTTCAATTATATCCTTTGTATATTCATAATATTTCAATGGTATATCATATAAAAAATATTTTTTATCATCTGAATTTTCGTCAATTATATCTCCTATTTTTTTTGAAAACCCTATTCCTTTTCTTAAAATTACAAATTCTTTATCTTTGATTTTAGCTATTATTGTATTATTATTTAAAATTTTAATTATTTCCATTTTCACACCTCAAAAAAAAAACCTAGAAAGCATTAAAAAAGAATGCATTTTCTAGGTTACGCTCCGAAAAAGATGACGCCCTTCATGACAATAATATATTTTAACTTGAAATTTTCAATAGTCAATTTTTTTTTAAAAAAATACACCCATCAGGGTGCATTTACATATTTATTTTGCCAATTTAAGAACTTCAACTATTTCTTTTGAAAGTAAAGGCATATAATGTCCTATTTTAGCTGTATCATTTTTTGTAGCATTCAAGCCCATTTGCATAAATTTATCATCATTTATACCTATTTCACTTAATTTTGTTCTCATACCTATTGATCTATAGAAGGCTTCCAAATTATCTGCCAAAATATTTGCCATTTCTTCATAAGTATAATTCTTGTAATCTACATTGAATACACGATTAGCTAATTGTGCTAATTTCTTAGGCTTTTTAGTAGCCATATATCTTGCATATGCTACCATTGTAAGTGCCATTCCTTCTCCATGTGTTAAACCATAAAAATTACTTATTTCATGTTCTATTCTATGAGAAGCCCAATCTGCCATTCTTCCTGAATCTAATATATTATTATGTGCTACAAGAGAAATTAAAAATATTTCAGATCTTGCTTCTATATCATCAGGATTTTTCATTAGTCTTTTAGCATTTAACATTAAAGCCTTAAGTAAACCTTCTATCATATAGTCTGTTGCATCAACATGTTCTACATCAGTATAATATCTTTCTATCAAATGTGAACTTGTATCTGAAATTCCACAAGCTATTTGATACATTGGTAAACTCTTTGTATAACTTGGATCAATAATTGCAAATTGAGGAATGATAAAGTCATATTCTATACCTAATTTATGAGTATCATCTGAAATTATAGAACAATTAGATGTTTCTGAACCACTAGAAGCTATAGTCGAAATAACTCCTATTGGTAAAGCTTCCTTAGGTTCCTTTTCATAGGTATAAAATTTCCAAACATCTTCAGAACTTTTAGCACCAACAGCTGTAGCTTTCGCGGTATCTGTAACAGATCCTCCACCGACTGCTAATATAAAGTCTATTCCTTCTTTTTTAGAAAGATCAACAAGCTCTCTTACAAGTTCTACTTTAGGATTAGGAACTATGTTCCCATTTTCTATTAATTTTATATCTAGTTTATCACATACTTTTTCAATACATTCATGTATTTTTAAATCAAATATGTACTTTCCACTATATAATAATAGCATTTTTTTTACTTTTAAATCTTTTAATTCTCCTTCTAAATTTTCAATTGAATTTTGTCCGAAAATAACTTTAGCATTATTTTTATAACTAAAATTTAACATCTATTCCTTCTTTCTTGAAAAATTCATTCCACTTTTTATTTATTTTTTTATCTGTAATAATTGTATCAATATTTAGATTTTTCGAAAAAACTGTTGCACTAGCTTCTGCTAATTTTGTATGATCAAGTAATAAAATTCTATTTTTAGATCTCTTCAACATTGTTGTTCGTATCTTCAAATCTTCCATAGTATTATCTCCTAAACCAAATTCCATATCTATACAAGGAAAACTAACAAAAGATATATCTGAAACAAAGTAATTCAAATAATCCATAACACTATGTCCTATAAAAGAATTACTATTTGTTTTTAAAATACCTCCAGCTAAAAATAGGGTTATTTTGTCTGAAGTTGAACAAACATTTGCTATTTCTAACGAATTTGTAATTATACTTACAGACATTTTTAAATCAACTATTTTTTTAGCTAATTCCAAACAAGTTGTACTAGAATCTAAAGTTACTAGCATATTTTCTTTAATATATTCCTTTGCTATATCTGACATATACATTTTTTCTTCTTTCAAAAAAGTCTTTTTTAAATTAGTTGGAAGACTTTTATCATATACATCTGCAAGATATGCCCCTCCATGAATTCTAATTAACTTTCCTTGTTTTTCTAATTCAATAATATCTTTTCTAATAGTTTCTTCACTACACTTTAATTCTTTAGTAGTTTCCGCAATAGATATAGTACCATTTTCATTTAGTGTTTTGATAATTCTCTTATGTCTTTCTAATTTTATCACTGAAATAAGTCCCTTCCTTTACATATTTCAAATCTATTCATAATCAAATATATCCCAACTTTTATCAATTCTTTTTCTATTGTTACACTATTTCCTTCAACAATTTCCTTAGTCTTTGTATCTCCTACAACTCTACGAATTATTTCTGTACCTGCATATCCACAAGTATCTGCTTTTATACTATTTATAAAATATCTCTTAAATTCTTTATTTTTATAAAGTTTAAAAGTAACTAATTTATCATATTCTTGTTCCAATTTTTCAAAAGTTTTATCAAATATTTCAACAATACATTTATGTAACCATACTTTTTTTGAATAAAAAAGTGGGAAAAATAGATTTGCTATAACATTACCTATATCATACCCCATAGGTCCATAAAATGCAAATTCTGGATCTATAATCTTTATTCCTTTATTACAAACAAATATTGAACCAGAATGAAAATCTCCATGTATTAATGCTTGTGCATTATTCATAAAATTATATCTTAATTTACATATTTCAGTTTGCAAATTTTCATTGTTATATAAATTTTCATCTACAAATTTTTGTAAGTCTTTTTTTATTACATTTCTATTTTTATAATTATAATACGGTTCAGTTAAAACTAAATCTTCTGATATATCGCACATATCTGGATTTATAAAATATTTTACAAGTTTCTTCTTTTCCTTGCTATCCATAACCAAATCAGAAGTTGCAAGCATTGATTTAGCCAAAAATTCTGCTATTTCTTCTGACAAAAATGGTATTTCTTCTGAATCTTCAAGTAAAAATCTTAAATTCTTATATTCAGATATATCTTCCATAATAATAGTATTTAAATTTTCATCATATTCATATACTTTAGGTACAAAACCCGGAGCATACTTATCTTCTAATTTTAAAGTCCTACATTCAACCTTTGATCTATAAAGATCCAAAGGTCGTTTTGATGAACGAAGTAAAACATCTGATTGTTTAACTACAATACTTTTATCTTTTGAAGATACTATAAATACATAGTTAATATTTCCATTTCCAATTTCTTTTGCAACTAATTCTTCATCACTTCTAAAATATTTTTTTGAAATCAAATATTTTTTTATACTTTCTGTATTTAATAAAGCCATTTTAACCTATTATCCCCCTTTTTATTACTTTTTCATTTTTTTATTTGGCCAACCTAATAATATTGATGTTAAACCAAATACTATCATTAAAATTGAATACCAATTGTATGGCATAATAGAAATAGGTGATACTTTAGCTATTGCCCCTGCTATTAATAATTGCCCAGCATAAGGTAATAAACCATTAAAGGCTGATGAAAACAAGTCTAATATACTAGCTGTTCTTCTTCTATCTATATCAAATTTGTCAGATATTTCCCTTGCTATAGGCCCTGCTGCTACTATAGAAACTGTATTATTTGTAGTTGCAATATCTAATAAACTAACTAATAAAGCAATTGATAATTCTGCTCCTTTTTTAGACTTTGTTCCTTTACATAATTTATATAATAGATAATCTATTCCACCTAATTTATTCATTATCATTACTAGACCACCAACTACTACACAAATTATAGCCATATCTTCCATCCATTTCATACCTGTATGTATAACTGTAAATACATCTACTAATGGAAAGTTTCCATGTGCAACTCCAATAACTAACCCTGAAATAACCCCAATTGCTAAAACTTTCATAACATTCATTCCTAATAATGAAAGAACAATTATTAATATATATGGTATTAAATTAACATAATTAATATTAGTAAAATTAGTCGCATTTGCTTGCACATGTTGAAATGCTAGAAAAATAACATTTAATATAACTGCTGGTAAAACCATTATTATATTAACAAAAAATTTATCCTTCATTTCAATTTCTTGAGTTCTAGTAGCAGCTATAGTAGTATCTGAAATAAATGACAAATTATCTCCAAACATAGCTCCACCTACTACTACACCTGATAACATTGCTACATTTACACCTGTACTATTTGAAATACCTACAGCAATAGGCATTAAAGCTGCAATTGTTCCCATTGATGTTCCCATTGAAAAACTTAAAAGACATGCTATTAAGAAAAGCCCTGGTAAAATTGCATTAGATGGTAAAATATTAAGACCTAAGGCAACAACAGTATCAACTGCTTTCATACTATTGGCTACACTATAAAATGCTCCAGCTAATAGATAAATTATAACCATTAAAATTAAGGTCTTTTCTCCTCCACCTTCACAATATTCGTCTACAGCATTATCAAAACTCTTTTTACCATATTTTGTATATAAGGCTATAGCAACTGCTGATGCAATAAATATACCTACTAATAGAGGCAATTTATCGAATTGTTTAACAAAAATTCCAATCAAGGCATAAATCACTAAAAATACGATTAATGGAACTAAACCCAAAAAATTTCCCTTTTTTTCCATAGTAAAACACTCCCTATTTTTAATCATGTTCTGATATAGTATACTTTAAAATTTGCAAAAATCAAGCTAAAAATAGGGATTTTTTGTATTTTATAGGTTTTTTTATTTTTAACTCCCAATATTTCACAATTTCATCTCTTTATTTTATTTATTTTCTTTATGTAAAATTTGACTTTTTTGGGAAATGTGGTATATATATAGTATAAGACATTATCATTTAGAAAGGAAATGAAATAGGTATGGAAAGTAGTATTAAACGGGAAGACTATAATATGCCTTTCATGTTAACTTATGAAAATGTAGCATGGTTTGATGAAGAAAAAGCCACTGTTAGAATTTTGGACAGAAGAATTTATCCAGAAAAAGTTATATTTGTTGAATGTAAGAATCATAAAGAAGTCGCACAAGCTGTAACTGATATGGTTACACAAAGTGCTGGTCCATATACAGCTGTAGGTATGGGTATGGCTTTAGCCGCATATGAATGCAAAGACTTGGATATAAATGCTCAAATAGAATATTTGGAAAAAGCAAGCTATACTTTAAGTCATGCAAGACCAACAACAGTTAATAGAATGGAAAAAATTACAAAATCTTGCTTAGAAGTTGGTAAAGCTGCTCTTAAAAAGGGTGAAAAAGCATATATTGCTATAAAAAATGATACTATTAATTCACTTAATAGAAGATATAGCATTATGGAACAAGTTGCAGTCCATCTAGCAAGTCAAATAAAAAATGGTGATAAAGTACTAACTCAATGTTTTGGTGAAACAATTATTGGGATGTTAATAAGGGTATTAAAAAGGGAAAATAAGACTGATGTTAAATTTTATTGTGCAGAAACAAGACCATATTTCCAAGGAGCAAGACTTACTGCCACTTGCTTCAGAGAAATGGGCTTTGACACAACAATTTTGTGCGATAATATGATAGCCTATGCAATGAAGTATGAACATATTTCATTATTCACATCTGCTGCTGACACAATTACAAGAGCTGGATATATTGCTAATAAGGTAGGTACTCTACAAATTTCAATGCTTGCAAAAGAATTTGGAATTCCATATTTTGTTACAGGCATACCAGATGTAGACAAATATACTGAAAACGATATTAAAATCGAATTACGTGATCCAAGTCTAGTTTTAGGGAAACATACTTATAAGGGTGTAAAAGCAATATATCCATCATTTGATATTACTCCTCCTCATTTAATAAGTGGTGTCGTAACAGATAAAGGAATATATAGTTCTTATGATCTAGAAACATATTTCAAAAATGATGTTAAAAGATTTTACTAGAAAGGAAAGGTACTCAATGAATATAAAGAAAATGATAGTAGAAGTAGGAAATCGTATGTATAATACAAAACTTGTTGCTGGAACTAGCGGGAATATAAGTGTAAGAAATCCTGAAAAAGAAGATAGTTACTTTATCACACCTAGTAGCATCCCTTATGACCAAATTACAGAAGACGATATTGTTGAAATAAATTCAAAAGGTGAACCTTATATAAAAGGTTTAAGACCTTCATCAGAATGGAGATTACATGTACAAATATATGAAAAATATCCTAAATATAATGCTATCGTACATACTCATTCAACAATAGCAACTGCATTTGCTGTTAATCATGAAGATATACCATTGATTCTAATAGAAATGAAACCTTATTTAGGTGGTCCAATAAAAGTCACTCCATTTAGACCTGCTGGAAGTCCAGAGTTAGGCGAAGTTGTAGTGCCTTATCTAGAAAATAGAAATTCTTGCCTATTAGCAAATCATGGTACAGTTAGCTGTGGTGCTACTTTAGAAGATGCATTTATTTCTGCTGAATATGTTGAAGATGCAGCAAAAATATATTATTATGCAAAAACTTCTGGAACACCTGTAATTCTTGAGTAAAAAAGACTGATTTACATCAGTCTTTTTTTTATACAAATTTCATATATTCTTTATAGCCTCTTTTTTCCATCTCTTCATAAGGTATAAATTCTAAACTTGCACCATTTATACAATATCTCAATCCTTGACTTTCATCAAAGACATGACCTAAATGATTATTTCCAGACGAACTTCTAACTTCTATTCTGTCCATACCATATGAATTATCTTTTAAATATTCTACTGCATCAGTTACTATTGGCTTTCTAAAACTTGGCCAACCACAACCTGCATCGAACTTTTCACTTGACGAAAATAGAGGGACCTTTGTTAATTTGTCTACATATATACCTTTTCTAAATTCAGTATTTAATTCACTTGAATTTGGAAATTCTGTATAATTTTCTTTCATAACTCTATAGCTCAAATCATCTAAATTAGCTAAATTCAAATCAATATGACAATATGCATTAGGATGTTTATCTAAATAATCTTGATGATATTCTTCTGCTTTTATAAAATTTTTAAGTTCTTTAACCTCAACTGCTATAAGCCCATATTTTTGTTTCATTTCATTTATTACTTCATTTATTAGAGCAAGATCTTCTTTGTCTACATAATAAATTCCTGTTCTATATTGTCTTCCCACATCATTGCCTTGCTTGTTAATACTTGTTGGATCTATAACTCTAAAATAATAAAGTAAAAGCTTTTTTAAACTTATCTTACTCTCATCATATATTATTTTAAGAGTTTCAGCATGATCAGTCTCAAAAATATGTTCATAGTCTGTATGCTCTGTTAAACCATTTGCATAACCAACAGTAGTTTTTATAACACCTTCAATTTTTTTAAAATATGCCTGTGTCCCCCAAAAACAACCTGCAGCTAAGTAAATTTCTTTCATCATTTAATTCTCCTAATATCATCTGTAATAATCATCTATCACATAAAATTTTCCATTATATTCATTTCTGAATAATTCCAAAGTCATTACTCTTCCATTTCTATAAATTGAATAACCCAAATCTACATTACTTTCATATGTATCATCATATGAATCTATATATCTATATAAATATCTTCTACCCTTATAGTAATTATATGTTCTATCTGTTTCTACTAAATTATATTTTCTACCATATCTATATACATACTTATCTGGTTTTCTTTCAACTTTTATTATGCTATCCCAAGGATCATTCTTTTTTAAATTATCTGTATTAATTATTTTAGACCATTCTTTATCCTTTTTAGCTTCTTTTATATATTGAGCTTTCTTTTCATCAACTCTTCCTTGATAATATCCATCATTATAGTCATAATTATAATCATAATTATAATCATCATAATAATCATATGGATAACTTATTAATAAGTCAGTACAACTTGTATTAACTATTGCCATTGCTATTAGCATACCTAAATATTTCATTTTCATAATTGAAACACCCCTTCAACCATAGTATTAATTATTTTATAATCATCTGTAATAATAACTAAATCTGCATCATAGTTTGCTTTTATATATCCTTTTCTATCATCAATTCTTAATAATCTAGCTGGATTTGATGTACAAGCATTTATAGCATAATTAAATGGAACTTGTGCCTTTTCTACTACAACCTTTAACCCATCTATAATTTTTAAAATTGAACCTGCAAGAGAACCTGATTCTCTTCTTGCACTTCCATCTTCTGAAACTATTACTTTTTCACCTCCTAGATAAAATTCTGTCCCCTTATATGCTTTTGCTGACATAGAATCACTAACCATAATAGCATAATCTGGTCCTTTTGACATAAAGAATATATTTATTACTTCAGGTCTAATATGAATTCCATCACAAATAATTTCTGAATAAACATCTCTAATTCTTAAAGCTGCTCCAACTTGACCTGGTTCTCTATGATGTAAACCTGTCATTCCATTAAAAGTATGTGTTAATAACTTAGCTCCATTCGCTATTCCCATCATAGCTTCATCATAACTTGCTCCACTATGTCCTACACTAACTATTACTCCTCTATTTGTTAAATTTCTAGTTAAATAATAATCCTTATCTTTTTCAACAGCTACTGTCATTATTAGTAACAAATCCTTACAAGCTTTTTGAAATCTATCAAATTCTTCTAAATTTGGTGAAACTATACAAGATTCTGGTTGTGCTCCCTTATGATTAACATCCAAAAAAGGCCCTTCAAAATTTATTCCTAATATTTTAGCACCAGTTTTTTGTGTTTCTTTTGCTTTAACAAGAGTTTCTGAAGCTTTTTTAAGAACTTCTTCAGTTTGTGTTACTGTTGTAGGACAAAAAGATGTAACTCCTTCTTTTGGTAAATAATTTGCCCATTTTTGTATTTCTTCAACATTTGATACATTAGCTTCTACATTAACTGCTCCATGTGTATGTATATCAATAAATCCTGGTACAATTCTTTTATTTCCAAAATCACAATCTACCTTTGTAGCTTTATCATACGAAAATATTCTTTTTATTTTTTTCCCTTCTATTTCTAATATAGCTGGTATAAAATTATTTCCTATCCAGATTCTTTCACTTCTTATTAACATTTTTACTCCTTTTATTCTTGTGATAAACTAATTATTTCTAAGACTGTATCTCTTGCTTTCAACATATCTTCAACACAGGCTATTTCATATTGACCATGAAAATTTTCTCCACCAACAAAAAGATTAGGGCACATAAGACCCATATATGTTATCTTAGAACCATCTGTTCCTCCTCTTATTGGTTTAACATCAACAGCTATTTTTAAATTTTCCATAGCTTTTTTGGCGATATTAACACTTCTCATATCATTTTTTATTAAATCTCCCATATTATAGTATTGATCAAATAACTTATATTGTATAACTTTTCCATATTTTTGTTCTATTTTTTTTGCTATGTCTACACAAAATTGTTTTCTAGCTTCAAATTTTTTCTTATCATGATCTCTAATAATATAGGTCATATTAGCTTCTTCTATTCTTGTTTCCATATTATGTAACAAATAAAAGCCCTCATACCCTTCTGTTTTTTCTGGAACTTCATTTTTAGGGAACATGCTAGCTAATTCTACTGCTATTAAATTAGCATTTATCATTTGATCTTTTGCTGTACCTGGATGAACCGATACTCCTTCTATTTTATACTCAATTTGTGCAGCATTAAAGCTTTCATATTCTAATTCACCTAATGGTCCTCCATCTAGAGTATATGCATAATCACAATTAAAATCTTTAATATCAAAACTATCTGCTCCTCTACCTATTTCTTCATCTGGTCCAAAAGCAATACGAATTTCTCCATGTTCAATTTCAGGATGTTTTAATAAATAAATTATAGCATCTAATATGGCAACTATTCCAGATTTGTCATCAGACCCCAATAAAGTTGTCCCATCTGTTGTAACTAATGTTTTTCCTATATACTTTTTTAAATTAGGAAATTTTTCAACAGTCATAACTATATTTTTTTCTTTATTCAATACAATGTCACTACCATCATATTTTTCTATAATTTGAGGATTAACTCCTATAGAATTGAAATCTGCTGTATCAACATGTGATATAAAGCCTACTTTGGCATATTTTTTTGTAGTATTTGCTGGTAAAGTTGCTGTTAAAAACCAACCTTTTGTAATATGTACATCTTCTAAGCCTAATTCTTCTAACTCACTTTTTAACATAAAAAGAAAATTTTCTTGAACCTTAGTTGAAGGTATAGTAGAACTTTTTTCATCTGACCTTGTATTTATTTTTGCATAACGAATAAATCTTTTTAATAATGTTTCGCCCATAGACCCCCCTTTATAGTTTCTAAGATTTTCTTAGCTATATTATCTTTTATATCCTTTTCAATTTTTTTAACATCCCCATCTTTATTAAAGATATATACTTCATTGTAGTTAGAATTAAAACCTATATTTTTATCTGATATATCATTTAATACCAAATAGTCAAGATTCTTCTTCTTTAATTTAATCTTTGCATTTTCCATAATATTATCTGATTCTGCTGCAAAGCCAACCAAAATATATTTTCTTTCTTTGACCTTAGATAATTCTAATAATATATCTTTGTTAAGTTCTAGTTCAAGCTTAAATTCTTTCATAGTATCTTTTTTGATTTTTTTATCACTTATATTTTTAACTCTAAAATCTGATACAGCTGCACATTTAATAATATAGTCCATATCATCTTTTTTACTCATTACTATATTATACATTTCTTTTGCACTATCACAATAGATTACTTCTTTCAAATTTATTGGTACTTTCAAATCTTTTCTTGTAGACACCAAAGTTACTTTAGCACCCATCAAGCTTGCCATTTTTGCTAAACTATAGCCCATTTTACCACTTGAATTATTTGATATATATCTAACAGGATCTATTTTTTCTTTAGTTCCTCCAGCTGTTATTAAAATATTTTTATCCTTTAATTCATTATTTTTTTCAAGTTCAAATGATATTATTTCT
The DNA here is from genome assembly GCF_001517935.1 of Sneathia sanguinegens. Taxonomy (NCBI): domain Bacteria; kingdom Fusobacteriati; phylum Fusobacteriota; class Fusobacteriia; order Fusobacteriales; family Leptotrichiaceae; genus Sneathia; species Sneathia sanguinegens. Next base: position 42,467 of record NZ_LOQF01000004.1, on the reverse strand, counting down.
ACTATATCCAAAACATCTGGCAATTTACCCTTACCTATATCATCACAGGCTAAATGCCCAGTTACTGGTTCAATAATACTCATTCCATAATTTCTTAATGTAGATATATTTTTTTGTGTTATACAATTTTCATACATATTTGTATTCATTGCAGGAAACACCATAATATCCTTAGGCTTTGCAACCAAAAGTGCTGTACTTGCAAAATCATCTGCTATTCCATTTGCCATTTTTGCTATAAGATTAGCTGTTGCAGGTAATACTATTACTTTACTTGCTTCTTTTACTAATTGTATATGCGATACATAATTAGAGTCCTTATCGCAAAACATATCTACATATACCTTATTCTTAGTTAAAGTTTCAAATATTAATGGACTTATCATCTTAGTAGCATTCTTTGTCATAATAACCTTAATGTTATACCCTAGTTTTTTTAAGCTAGAACAAACATCAACTGCCTTATAGCAAGCTATGCTACTGCTTACTATTATTAAAACCATTTTCATTTATTTTACCTCTTTATTTAAACTTATCTATTAATTGAAAAATTGCATAAGTTGCTCCACTTGCGATAATAGGGCCAGATGCTGTCCCTTTAAACACAACTAACCCTACTATTGTTCCTATACTAACTGCTATTACTATTTGTGGATTAATTACTTGTATTTGTATACCTTTAGTTGATAGTATAGAAGTACCAATACCTGCTATTATTGCTATTATCCCTTTATATCCAACTAAAGTCTTACCTAACTGATCGAAACTTATCATACCAAGTGCAATAGGTGCTAATATTGCAACCGTTATGACGTATAGCCCTATTCGTATACCCATAGTCTTTGCAATATTAAGATTTTTTTCATGATATGGAAGTAGTGCTAATATTAAAACTGTAAGTGTCGCATAAAGCATTATTTTATTCTTACTAAATATGCTTAATAACGCTATTATTATTAACAATATATACTTACTCATTAAAATATTTCTCCATTCTATCAAGGGCTTTTTGTAATTCTGGTATATCTTTTGTTATTGAAAATCTAACAAAGCCCTCTACCATAAAGCATTCTCCGGGAACTATACCTATGTGCAAATTTTCTACTATTTCATTTACAAAATCCATAGATTTTTTATTTGATAATTTTCTATAATCTGCAAATAAGTAAAATGCTCCTTCTGGTTTTATAACCTTAAACCCTATTTTTTCTAAACCTTTTGCAAAAAAATCCATTCTTTCCTTATTTTCTTTTACTATATCTTCCCTAGTTGGGCAAACTTGTAAAGCTTTTATACCACCATATTGAGCTATAGTTGTAATCCCTGTTGTTGTATATTGACTAACTTTTATAAAATTATCAATAAAATATTTTGATGCTAACATATAGCCTAGTCTATATCCTGTCATTGAATGTGATTTTGAAAATCCATTAATTATTACAACCTTATCTAATAAATCATGATATTTTGCAAAAGAATTATATTTTTCAAAAGCTAATGAAGCATAAATTTCATCACTCAATACATAAATGTCATGTCTTCTTATTACATCGGCTATCTTATCCATTTCTTCTGCATCTATACAAATTCCTGCTGGATTATTGGGATAAGTCAATATTATTGCCTTTGTCTTTTTATTTATTGCTTTTTCCAAGGTACTAGCCTTCAATTTGAAATTATCTGCACTTGTATCAAGATATACTTCTATTCCTTTTTGCAATTTTATATTAGGTGCATAACCTGGATAAGTAGGAGTAGGCATAATGACCTCATCTCCTTCACCTATTAATGATCTAATAAAAGTTGAAAGCCCTTCAGTAGACCCAACTGTTATTAAACAATTTTCTTCTTTATATTTTCCACCAAAATATTTATTATAGAATTTAACTATTTCTTGCTTTAATTCTGGCATACCTCCTGTTGGGGCATAACCTATTTTATCGTTCAATAATCTACATGCCATTTCTATTTTTACACAATCTGGCAAATCTTGCGATGGCTCGCCTATAGTTAAATTTATTCCATCTTCATAAGCATTCATTTTAAATGCTATTTGTCTTATTTTTGAAATTTCTATATTTTCTATGATACTATTAACTTTACTTTTCATTTTCTATCCTTTATATACTTCTAACGCTTTTTTTAATACTTCTATTCCTCTTATTATATCCTTAGGATTGTATGTACAAAAAGAAAATCTTGCTTCTTGCTTTCCTTTATCGTGATGTTCAATAGAATAAAACCCTGCACCCGTTGCGAACATAATTGTCTGCTTTTCATATCTAAAATCTGTTAAAAGCCATTTAGCAAATTCTTCAACATCTTTAACTGGTAATTTTACCAAAACATAAAAGGCACTATCTGGTTTACATAAACTAATTCCCTTAATTTTACTAAGTTCATAACAAAGAGTATCTCTTCTTCTTTTATATTCTTTTCTAACCTCTGACATATATAAATCTATACCACCTAATAAGCTAGTAGTTGCATATTGTTCTATAGTTGAAACTGATAATCTTGCCTGACATAATTTTAAAATTTGTGCCATTAATTCTCTATTTCTAGAGGCAACAACTCCTATTCTTGCACCACAAACACTATAATGCTTTGATATACTATCTACCATTATTGCTCTATCTTCTATACCTTTTATATTCATAATTGATATAAATTTTGTAGATTTTTCATAGATAAATTGTTTGTAAACTTCATCTGAAATTAGATATAATTCATGTTCTAATGCCAATTCTTTTAGAATATTCAATTCATTTTCTGTCAACACTACACCTGTAGGATTGCAGGGATTAGAAAATAGAATGGCCTTTGTTTTAGCTGTTATTAATTTTTCTATTTCTTTTTTTTCTGGTAATCTATATTTTTTTTCTAAGGTAGTCACTATAGGTACTAATTTAGCATCTGATTTTCTTAAGAAACTATCATAATTAGAATAATATGGTTCTGGAACCAAAACCTCATCTCCTGCATTACAAATAGTTGTTATAGCAAATTCTAAGGCTTCACTTCCACCATTAGTTACAACTAATTCTTCTTCATCTAAATTTATATTATTCCTTTTATATGATTCTGAAAAAGCTGTTAAAAGTTCTGGTAATCCTTGTGAATTTGTATATTTTACTATTTTCTCTTGATAATTTGTGACACCATTAAAAAATGAATCTGGTGTTTTTACATCCGGTTGTCCTATATGAAAACCAAAAACTGTTACACCTTCACTTCTAGCTTTATCTGCCAAAGGCACTAATTTTCTAACTGGTGAATATTGCATATTCTTTATTCTATTTGAAAAATCCATAGCCTACCCCATCATTTTATTATTTTCATCTTTCTTTTCATCTGCTATTGCAACTTCAGTAGTTATAAATATAGCTCCTGCAGAAATTGCATTCTGTACTGCTGCTCTTGTAACCTTTGCTGGATCTAATATACCCTTTTGTACCATATCTACATATTCTTCTGCTGAAGCATCAAATCCAACATTTTCTTCAGTTGTTATTAGTTTTTCTATTATTTTTTCTGCTTCTAAACCAGCATTAAGAATAATTTGTCTTAAAGGTTCATACATAGCTCTTTTTACTATTTCACAACCTATTTGTTCTTCTCCTGATAAAGTGAAATCTTTCATAGCAGCTGAAATTTTAGCTAATGCTGTTCCTCCACCTATAACTACTCCTTCTTCTATAGCAGCCTTAGTTGATGATAAGGCATCTTCTATTCTCATTTTCATTTCTTTCATTTCAGTTTCAGTTGCAGCACCAACTCTTATAACTCCAATACCATCTGAAAGTTTTCCTAATCTTTCTCTTAATTTTTCCTTATCATATTCTGATGTTGTTTGTTCTATTTGTGCTTTTATTTGTTCTTGTCTTGCTTTAATTTCACCTTTATAACCTTTACCATCTACTATTGTAGTTTTTTCCTTTGTTATATTAACATTTTTTGCTTGTCCCAAATCTTCTACGCTTGCATCTTCTAATTTCATAGCCTTATCTTCTGAAATTACTTGAGCTCCTGTTAAAATAGCAATATCTTCAAGCATTTCCTTTCTTCTAGAACCAAAGGCTGGTGCTTTAACACAAACAACATTCAAAGAACCTCTTATCTTATTAACTACAAGAGTAGCTATAACTTCTGCTTCTATATCATCTGCTATTATTACTAAAGGTTTTGAAGTTTCAATTACCTTTTCAAGTAAAGGTAAAATTTCTTTCATACTATTTATTTTTTTATCTGTTAATAATATATATGGATTTTCCATATTTGCTGTCATTCTTTGTGTATCATTAACCATGTATGCTGACATATATCCATTATCAAATTGCATTCCTTCAACAATTTCCAAATTTGTTTCAAGTGATCTAGATTCTTCAACTGTTAAAACTCCTGTTTTACCAACTTTTTCTATGGCTTTTAAAATCAACTCTCCTATATGTTCATTATTAGCTGATACTGTAGCAACATTTTTTATTTCATTATCAGATGCTACAGGTCTTGATAAATCTTTTAATCTACGTAAAACTTCTGCTCCTGTTTTTTCTATACCTTTTCTTATTAACACAGGATTTTTACCCTTAGATACAACTTCTAAACCTTGATTGATAATACATCCTGCCAAAACTGTAGCCGTAGTTGTACCATCACCTGCTATATCATTTGCCTTAGTTGCAACTTCTTTTACAATTTGTGCTCCCATATTTTCTATAACATCTTCTAATTCAATTTCTCTTGCTATAGTAACTCCATCATTTGTAATAATAGGTGCTCCAAAGCCCCTATCTAATACAACATTTCTTCCCTTAGGTCCTAAAGTTACCTTAACAGAATCAACTAAAATATTAACTCCTTTTTTTAAAGATTCTCTTGCACTTTCATCAAATTTAATAATTTTGCTCACTTTAATCTAACTCCTTTGCCAATATATCTTTTAAATCTATTAATATATAATCAACTTCATCATATTTAATATTTTCTCCCTTATATTTTGAAAAATATACTATTTCATCTTTTTTTATATTTTTTATATCTTCTGATATTTCTATAACCCTAGCTTTTGTTATTTCTTGCTTAGTTGCAGAATCATTTAAAATAATTCCACTTTTTGTTTTTGTTTCATATTCTATAACTTTTACTAATAGTCTTTCTCCAATTGGTTTTAACATTTCATATCCTCCCATTTATTTTTTAATTCTTCCAAATTTTTTGAATCTGTTATTGCTATAATTGCTTTAATTTCATATATCCATTGCTTGAATATAGATATTATTTCATCATCATTTTTTTGTTCTAATAATTTTAAAATATACCCAGATATTCCTACAGCCTTTGCTCCCATAGCCAAACATTTTACAATTTGCAAAGGATTTTCTATACCTCCTGAAGCTATTATTTCTATATCATCCATATACTCTTGGGCATTAATTAAACTTTGCTTTAAATTATATCCTAAGTCATAGAGATATTCTCTTTTTAGCTTTCTTCTTCTATCCTCAATATATGCAAAATTAGTTCCACCTTGTGAACTAATATCTACAGTTTTTACACCCATAGTTTTTAATTTTTCTAATGTTTGCTTTGACATACCAAAACCTGTTTCTTTTAAAATTATTGGAACAGATATATTTTCAAGTGCTTGCCTTATATTTTCATTCCATTTAGCAAAATTTGTAGTCCCATCAAGCATCATAAATTCTTGTATTGGATTCAAATGTATTTGTAATATTTTAGATTCAGTTTTTTCAACAGCTTTTTTCATCTCATCAACACTTTTATCTGCCCCTATATTTATACCCTGACCTTTAGGATAATAATATGAAGCATCCTTCAAAGCAGGACTAAATGAACCTGAAAAAAAGAAAATGTCCAATTTTTTACAAATATATTCCAATCTTCTATTAATTACATTTGCCTTTTCACTTCCTCCAGTCATTGCATTTATGAAGAAAGGATATGTAAATTCCAAACCACAAAATTTTGTTTTAATATCTACCTCATCTATATTTACTTTTGGCAGACTAACATATATTAATTTAATATTAGCTAAAGTATCCTTTGTTTTACACTCTAAGGCATATTTCATATGCTGATCTTTTTTCAACATCTTCTAACCTCAATTCTATAGCAAAATCTCCCTTACCTGAACCACTTGTTTTTCTTCCAGGATAGTTCAAAATATATTTATTTAATTCCTTACTATGTATTAATATTTTACTAAAATTTTCCAAGTATATCAAATTAAGTCTTAGTTTTTCTACACAAGATATTAAATTATTTCCCAAGCCCTGACTTATACTTTTTTCTAATTCTAAGGTATATTTATTTGAGATATTAACAAAATTTAAAAATTCTTCTGTATTATACCATTTCCTTATTGGACTTATTTGCTTTGCTGTACTTGCTGGCTTACCACTCCAAAATGCTGTTATTTTAAGTAGTCCTTTAGGTTTTATTTTTTTTATCATATATTTTTCATTTTCATCTATGCTTTGATACAGAATTAAATCTTCATAACAGATGCAAGCGACATCGCCCATAGAACCTCTATTACCTGCTTTTCTCAAAGCTCTAACAGATAAAATGAAAAGATCTGCCTTTGTATATTTAATTTTCATATATTCTAATATTGCTTTTATAGTTACCACTACAACACTGGCAGATGAACCTAAACCAAACTTTGTTCCCTTAGTATATAGATCTGTTGTGTATTTATAGTTAAATTTTTCATATTTTTTTGCAAATATGAAGGCTTGTTCTCTTGCATATTTTAATAGTTCTTGCTTATCTTCAACTGTACTTTCGACACTTTCTTCATCTGATTTTTCTATTTCTAAATATGTATATTTTTTAACAGGTGCAAGAATTGCAAACGAGCCCGGCATTAAAATTGCGTACTCACCTGCTAAATATATTTTTGACATTGCTTTAACTAACATTCTACTATCCTTTTTCCAAATTGTTTTTCTAAAATATCATATACTTTTTTTCTATCTTTTTCTTGAAATAAGACCTTAACATTAGGCCCTGCATCAGTAGTATAATATATTTCAATACCCCTATTTTCTCTTATCTTTTTTACATATTCTATTGCTTTTTCACTTTCCTCATTCAAATATGTAAAAGAAGGGCTTGCAGTTTTCATTGTTAAATGCATTAATTCTGTACTTTTTTCCATATTTTCACCTAAAGTATTAAAATCATTATTTTTCAAAGCTCTTTTTGCATTTTTAAAATATATTTCATTATTTTTCATCCAAGTCCCTATTAATGGCGAGGTCTCTTTACATCTTTGCATAGCAAGTCTACTAGAAATTTTCTTTTTATCTTTAGAAATTAAGATTACAAACATTGCTAAGTTTAACTTGCTTTTTATTTCATATATATCTCCATATTTTGTAAAAGCACAAATATTATATAAAGACCTGCTAGCAGAACCTGAACCTATACTTGCAACCTTGGCTATTTTTTGCTTATTAAAATTCAAATTAAAATATCTATTAAGCTCTTTTGTTAATGCACAATAAGCAGAAGCACTTGAGGCTAAACCAGCTGCAGTTGGCATGGTATTTTTACTAACTATTTTTATTTTTTCTCTTTTAGGAACTATTTTATTTACAAAGGAAAAAATTTTTTTAGTTTCTTCTTCATTTTGTATTTCCCCATTTAATATGAATATATCCTTAGAATTTTTTTCTATTTTTGTTTCAGTATAAAATTTTTTTGATAAAAGTGATATACTTGAAACCAAAGGTTTTAGATATGGATCATATTTATTCTTACACCAATATTTTATCATGGCTATATTCATATATGCTATACTCTTACTATCCAACAGCCTTCTACTCCTTCTTTTTTCATTTCTTTTTTTAATTTAATTGCTTGTTTTTTATTTTTGCATAGAGCTATTATACAGCCTCCCATTCCTGAACCTGTTATTTTCGCTCCTAGACTGTTATATTTTGCCTTTTTTACAAGTCTATCTATTCTTTCATTACTTAGACCCAATTTAACTAATTGTTCTTGTGCTTTATAAAAAAGCTCACCTAATTTATATATTTTTTTATCATAATAGGATTTTATAGCCTCTTCTGTTATTTCACCTAATTTATCTATTATATCTATTCTATTCAGCATTCTAACTTGCTCAACTGCCTTTTTTGTACTAGACTGTATACCACTATCAATAATAGTAATATATCCTTCCAATTTAGTATTTATATAGATATTTTCCTTACCCTTCTCAAAAATCAAACTTTTTTCTGAACAAATAACCGAACTATCTATACCACTAGGATTACCATGTGCTTTTATCTCAGCTATTTTAGCTATCTTATTTTCATCTGCTCCAACTAACCTTGACATTGCAACTGGTAAGGCTGCTGACGAACCTAATCCCCTTGATATTGGTATATTAGATTTTATTTTTATATATTCTTTAATATTTAATAAATTTTTTATATATTCCACATAGTCATTTTGAAAACATTTTTCTTTTGTTTTTTTTACTTTTATTTTTAATTCCCTTATTGGAATAGCTAATGCTCTTTTACCATAAACTACGCTATGTTCTCCAAATAAAATAATTTTAGCAATGGCTTCCATTTCTAAGATCTCCTAATATTTTTTTTGCTTCTTCTATATTTATTTTATTCTTTTCTATCATTTTTTGTATTACATATTCACTTTCATCTTCTTTTGCACCTATAAAACTAGCTATAGATTTTGCATGTAATTTCATATGCCCTTTTTGTATTCCTACAGTTACTAAAGCTCGTAAGGCTGCAAAATTCTGTGCCAAGCCAAGAGCTACAGCTATTTTTGACAATTCTTTTGCATCTGGATTTTTTAGAATATCTAAAGCTATTTTACTTGCTGGATTAAGACCTATAGATCCCCCAAAAGTGGCTATAGCCATAGGTATTATTAAATTACCTCTTAATTTTTCTCCATCAAAAGTCCATGTTGTAAGTGATGAATATTGCCCACTTCTACTAGCATAAGCATGACCTGCTGCTTCTATTGCACGCCAATCATTTCCAGTTGCTATAGCTAGAGCATCTATACCATTGAATATTCCCTTATTATTTGTAGTTGCTCTATATACATCTACATTAGCAAATTCACAGGCTAAAGTCATTTTTTCACCAAAATTTTTTTCTACCTTAATTTCAACCTTTGCTTCTACCAAACACTCAGTTGAATAATTAGATAAAATACTCATTAATTTTTTAGCTTCTAGAATTTCAACTACCACTTGACTTATTGATTCTAACATAGTATTTACCATATTAGCTCCCATTGCATCAAGAGTATCTACATAAAGATATATTATGCAAAATTTTCCCTTTTTTTCTACTTTTATATCCCTTGCTCCTCCACCCAATTTTACTAATTGTTCTTGAGTAGAATTTGCAATTTGTAATAATTCTTCTTTTTTTGCTAATATTTCATTTATGTCTTTTTTTATGTCATATAAGGCTATTTGCCCTATTACTTCTCTATTCTTTATATCAACTTCAATATTTCCTAAAAGTTTTGCTGCATTACTTGCCGCTGCTATAACAGAAGGTTCTTCAACTGCCATTGGTATTACATATTCTTCATTATTTATTACAAAATTGGTAGCAAGTCCTAAAGGTAAACCTAAAACACTTATTTGATTTTCAATCATATTATTAGCTATTTCATTAGATAATATTTCTGTCTTCTCCAATGCTTTATAATTTTCAAAAGAAACATATTCCCTTAAAATATCAATTCTTTCATTCCTTGTCTTTAGATAATATTTATTAAATTTTTCTTTCATATTTTCTTTCATTATTGAATATACCTTTTAAATATATTTCTTCTCCTTCTATATTTTCATTTTCTATATCTTCTTTTACTTCTTCAAAAAATTTTGTTTCATATTCTAAAACACTTAATCTTATTCTATTTTCAAAGAGTTTCTTATTTTCTTCTATTCTTAAATATTTTTCATAGCCTTCAACTATTTTCATTGTAAAAAATTCACTAACTGCTCCTGAACCATAACTATATAACCCAATTATATCGCCTTCTTTAAATTTAGCATTGTCTAGTAATGAAACAAGGCTTAAAAATAAAGAACCTGTATAAATATTTCCTACTTCCTTATTATATTTCACAGCTTCCTGAAGCTTATTTTCTAAATTTTCTTTTTCTATTCTTTTCAAACCCTTAAAGGCTAACTTTGGATAAGGTACATGCAAACAAATTGCACTATAGTCTTTTTCACCATATTTTCTTTCAAATTCTTTATATACTTTTTCTAAAGAATCTAAATATGTTTCTGTTGATAATTTCCCACGAGCTATAGCATAAATACTATTATTTGGTCTAAAAAAGTCCATGACATCCTTTGTGTAACTAACTTTTTCATTGCTTATTTCTAATATTCTCGGATTCTTTGTTATTAACATTGCAACAGCTCCTGCACCTTGAGTAGCTTCTCCAGCTGTATTTATACCATATTTTGCTATATCTGTTGCTATTACTAATACTTTACTATTTTCATTTTCTAATATATGTGCCTTTGCCAAAAGTAGAGCTGCTGTTGCCCCATAACAGGCTTGTTTAATTTCAATACTTCTACAAAATTCATTAATTCCAAGTAAAGAATGAATAAATGCTGAACTTGATTTTGATTGATCAACACCTGTTTCTGTTCCAACTATTATCATGTCTATATCTTTTTTATCTTCTTCATCCAAAATTTTATCTGCTGCCATTGTAGCCATACTTACTATATCTTGGTTTTTACAAGTTATAGACATTTTATTAAGACCTAACCCTATTAGATATTTATTTGGATCAACACCTCTTTTTTCAGCTAAATCCTTTATGTCTAAATAATATTTAGGTATATGAATACCAATTTTATCTATTCCTATTTTCATCTTACTACCTTTCAATTAAAACTGCTAAACCTTGTCCTCCTCCAACACAAAGACTAGCTATTCCTCTTTTAGAATTTCTTCTCTTCATTTCATTTATTAATGTTACTATTATTCTAGCTCCACTTGCACCTATAGGATGTCCTAGAGCTAATGCTCCCCCATTTACATTAACTTTTTTCTCATCTATTTTTAATTCTCTAATGCAAGCTATTACTTGGCTTGCAAATGCTTCATTTATTTCAAATAAATCTATATCAGAAATATCTATTTTTTCTATAGCCACTGTCTTTTTAATTGCTTCAACTGGACCTAGCCCCATATATTTAGGATCAAGTCCCACACATGAAATATTTTTTATATATCCCAAAATTTCTAAATTGAGTTCTTTTGCAACTTTATCTTCCATCAAAAGAAGTATTGCAACTCCATCGTTTAATCCTGTTGAATTACCTGCTGTTACAACACCATCTTTTAAAAATGCTGGTTTTAATTTAGATAATTTTTCTATATTTTGTCCCAACCTAATATGCTCATCAGTTGATATATCAACTAGTTCTACAATTTCTTCTTTTAATTTATCTAAATTTTCTATAGCTTTTTTTGTACTATTTAATGAAAATTTATCACAGTCTTCTCTTGTAATACCATATTTTTTTGCTACATTCTCAGCTGTCATTCCCATATGATAATTATTAAATACATCAGTTAGCCCATCAGAAAGTAATAAAGAATAGTCTACATTACTCATATTTTCTAAGCCTCCAACTAAAACTATCTTACTTTTACCTAGAAGTATAGAATTAGCTCCTAATTCCACAGCTTTCATCCCTGAACCACATACCATATTAACTGTATATGAACTAGCTTTTATTGGAACCCCTGATTTAATTGATATTTGTCTTGCAACATTTTGACCATAGCCTGATTGCATTACCATACCCATTATTACTTCGTCAACTTTATTTATATTTTTTTTATCTATACTTTTTTTTATTAATTTTGTTGCAATATCAACAATATTTTTATCTAAAAGACTTTTTTTATAGCCTCCTATAGCCGTTCTCTTAGCTAAAACTATTGCTACTTTTTTTTCCACTAAAAAATCACCTTCTTTTGAAAAGAGTTACTTTAATTATATCACATTTTAATGTTTAGTTAAATATTTCAAGCATTTAAAAATAGCAGGTTATTTAATACCTGCTAATTTTAAATTTTTTATTACTTCATCAAATGAATAAACTAAAACACCATATTTTAATACTGCTCCTAATACGAAATGATTCATAGCATAACTTGGTATTTCATACTTATTCGCAGATTTTAATCTAATATCTGAATTTACTCCTATTATTTTTTTACCATAAGCTATGGCAAGCCCTAATTCAATCATTACTCCAGCATCTTCATTTGTTAAATCAAAAATTGCAATATCGCAATCTTTAACTGCTTTTGCATCTGCTTCATAAATTTCTTGAGGTGTCGGCAAGCTTTGCTTATTTTCATTGAAAGGTTGTTCTATTGGATTAAATATATCTAAAGTTGAAAAATTTTCCCTTAATAGTTTACCTTCTTTTATTCTTTGTGAAACCTCAGCTTCGTTAAATAAAGCTCCAGCTAAATATACTTTCACTTTATTCACAACTACAACCACAACTTTTATTTGCTATTGCAGCAAGACCAGGTAAAACTTTTCCTTCTAGGTATTCAAGTGATGCTCCTCCACCAGTTGAAATATGTGAGAATTTATCGCTATATCCTAATTGAATAGCTGCTGCTGCTGAATCTCCACCACCTATAATAGTTATTGCATCTTTTAAATTAGCTATTGCTTCACAAACACCTATAGTTCCTTTTGCATAATTGCTCATTTCAAATACTCCCATAGGTCCGTTCCATACAACAGTCTTAGCTCCTTCTAATTCTTTTTTGAATAAAGTAACTGTTGCTTCACCTATATCAAGTCCCATATCATCTGCTTCTATTGCTTCTACAGAAACTGTTTTATGTGCTGCATCATTATTAAATTCTTTTGCTACTACTGTATCTATAGGTAAAACTAATTTAACTCCTTTAGCTTCTGCTTTTTTCATAATTTCTTTTGCTAAATCTAATTTATCTTCTTCTAATAATGATTTTCCTGTATTTAATCCCTTAGCTTTTAGGAAAGTAAACATCATTCCACCACCAATTAGAATTTTATCTGCTTTTTCAATTAAATTTTCTATAACAGCAATTTTATCTGAAACCTTAGCTCCTCCTAAAATAGCTACATATGGTTTTTTAGGATTATCTACTGCTCCTCCTAAGAATTCAATTTCTTTTTCCATTAAGAAACCTACTGCTGTATTTTCTTTTAGATTTGCTGAAATTCCTACATTTGAAGCATGTGCTCTATGTGCTGTACCAAAAGCATCATTTACAAACATATCTCCTAAACTTGCCCAATATTTACCTAATTCTTCATTATTTTTTGATTCTTTTTTACCATCTAAATCTTCAAATCTTGTGTTTTCAAACATTAAGATTTCACCATTATGCAAATTATTAATTGCAGCTTCTAATTCAGCCCCTCTTGTTTCAGGAACAAATTTAACTTCTTTTCCTAATAATTCTGCTAATCTCTTAGATACTGGTAATAAAGTTTTGCTTTTTTTATCTGCTTCTTCTTTAATTCTTCCTAAATGTGAAAAAGCTATAACTTTTGCACCTTTTTCTAATAAATATTTTAAAGTTGGTAAAGCTGCTTTTATTCTATTATCATCTTTTATTACACCATCTTTGATAGGTACATTAAAATCTACTCTAACTAAAACTTTTTTACCTGTTACATCTAAATCTCTAACTGTTTTCTTTTTCATGTCTTCCTCCAAAATAAGGCCTCCGGCAATTTGCTGGAAGCCTTCATTAATTTTTTATATTAACTTATTTTGATAATTCAACAAAATATTTTAATGTTCTTATTAATTGAGCTGTATATGACATTTCATTATCGTACCAAGCTACAGTCTTAACTAATTGTTTGTCTCCTGCTTCGATAACTTTTGTTTGTGTAGCATCAAATATTGAACCAAAGTGGCTTCCAACTATATCAGATGATACGATTGGATCTTCATTATATCCAAATGATTCATTTGCTGCTTTCTTCATAGCTTCATTAACTTCTTCTACAGTTACTTTTTTCTTTAAAACAGTTACTAATTCTGTTAATGATCCAGTAGGTACTGGTACTCTTTGTGCAGCACCATCTAATTTACCTGCTAATGATGGTATAACTAATTTAATTGCTTTTGCTGCACCTGTTGTATTAGGAACAATATTTACAGCTGCTGCTCTTGCTCTTCTAAAGTCACCTTTTCTATGAGGTGCATCTAATGTGTTTTGGTCTCCTGTATAAGCGTGTATTGTTGTCATTGAACCACATTCAATTCCAAATACTTTTTCTAATACATTTGCCATAGGTGCTAAACAGTTTGTAGTACATGAAGCTCCTGAAATAACTGTTTCTGAACCATCTAAGATTTCATGATTTACATTATATACAACTGTTTTAACTCCTTCACCTTTTGCTGGTGCTGAAATAACAACTTTTTTAGCTCCTGCTTTAATATGTGCTTCTGCTTTTTCTTTCTTAACAAAGAATCCTGTACATTCTAATACTACGTCTACTCCTAATTCTCCCCAAGGTAATTCTTCTGGATTTGCATTACTGAATGATTTAATTGTTTTACCATTAACAACAAATGCTCCTTCTTCTACCTTAATTTCTCCATCAAATCTTCCTTGTGATGAATCGTATTTGAATAAGTGTGCTAACATTGCAGGATCTGTCAAATCATTAACTGCAACTACATCAAATTCTGGATCATTGATCATAAGTCTTAATGCAAGACGTCCTATTCTTCCAAATCCATTTATTGCCACTTTTACTGACATAATATATACCTCCTTAATTTTAAAAACACGTTAGTTTTTTAACATATTCATTATAGCATTTTTTTATATTTTTTTAAATATTTTTTTATATTTTTTTCATATCTTCATATTCTTCTATCTCTATATGTTGTTTTTTCTTAGTTCTTGGATGATTAAATTCAAGACTATATGCATGTAACATTTGTCTTTTAACCTTATGTAAAGATGTAGAATTATATAATTTATCTCCTAGTATCGGATGTCCTATTGACTTTAAATGCACCCTTATCTGATGTGTTCTTCCTGTAAAAAGTTCACATTCTATTAAACTAATATCTTTATCTTCTATATATTTAAGCGGTCTCACAACAGTTTTTGCATATTGACCCCTATCATCAATTATTCTTTTTAATTCTTGATCTGGCTTGAATATAGGCTTTTCTATTACAATTTCTTTTTCTATTTTTCCTTCAACTAAGGCTAAATATTTTTTTCTTACTTCTCCAAAATTTTGTAAAAAAGCCTGCGTATATGCATTTTTTGCTATAATTATCAAGCCTGTTGTATCCATATCTAGTCTATTATAGAACCTAGGCACTATATTTAAATAAGCTACTATTCCATTTGCTAAAGTTACATCTACTTTTTTTAATGTAGGATGTGTCACAAGTCCATAAGGTTTATTTATTATTAAAAGATCTGAGTCTTCAAATACAATATCTAAATCCATTGCTATAGGCTCAATATTCGTCTTTTTTTCTTTTTCTTCTACAAATAAAATACCACTAGAAGGTAATTTTTTTGTTAGTCTGACCAACTTATTATCCAAATAAACCCTAACTTTTCTAAGGCTCCTACTAGAATAATTCTGTATTTCTCTTAGATATTGTCCTATTTTCATTCTTTGTGTGCTTTTATCCAATTTATATTTTTTCATTATAGTAATTTAGGTATTAATAGAACTCCATATACTGGTCCTGCATGTGTTCCAACTGTTGCTCCTATTTCTTTTATTGAACCTAAAAGTGTAACCTTTCTATTATTTTTATATATTGAAATTATTTTATTAATTTGTTCTAATTGAGCATTTGTTCCACCTGAAGCAGCCATAATATACAAACTATGAACTTTTAATTTTTCATTTATGCATCTTTCTATATATTTATTAACTGCAGCATCTCCACCTAGAACTTTCTTTTCTACAAATAAAGCTCCATCCGATATTGATATAACAGGTTTTAAATTTAAGAAATCTCCTATTGTTTGGGCAGTTTTTGAAATTCTTCCACCTCTTTGTAAATATTTCAAGCTATTAACAACTATATATAATTTACTTCTTTCTATAAATTTATCCAAATATTCTTTTATTTCTTCTATTCCATAGCCTTTTTTAACTAATTTAGCTGCTTGTATAACCATATAACCTAATTGGATTGAAATAGCTTTAGAGTCATAAATAATAATGTCATTTTCTCTTTTTATCATTTCTCTTGCTAATTTCATTACTTGTTGTGTTCCAGATAATTTACTTGAAAGAGGTATAATCAAAATCTTTTTGTAACCCCTTCTAAATAACATATTATATGTATTTACAAGTTCCTTTGGTGCTGGTTGAGCTGTTCTAAATACTTTTTCTTCATTAACTAGCATATTCCAAAATTCTAATTTAGATATATTTTCTTCATCCCTATATTCTTTACCATCACAATCCATTCTTGTAGGTATTACAGTAACATTCATATTAACAACATCATTTGCATTCAATTCTGAAGCAGAATCTGTAATAATTGCAATTTCAGGTTGATCTTTTGGTTTATTTTCAATGTAAATATAGTAAGAATAATTTTCTTGTTGTCCATTTATAATTTGAATATTTTCTGTTAATTTTACTTTTAAATTTTTTAATTTTTCTATAATATTTTCATATTTATTTTTACCTTCAACGACAGTTAAAGTAAGAGTATCTTCTGTAATTAAATTTTCAATTATTTTATCTACAGCTTCTTCCAAAGTTTTTGTTACAAATTTAATTTTTGTATTTAATAAAGTTAAATAATCCCCTTCTTTAATCTCCATACCGTCTACTACGGTTTCTCTTACAGCTTTAGTAATTTCTATAGAACTATTTATAGAATTTAGTCTACCTCTTTCTTCCATAGTCAACTTAGGATATCTTAAATAAAACATCCCTTCAAGCATTGTCTTTGTTGGTATAACTATTAAAGGCTTATTTGTTTTATCCATAGCAAGATTAGCTGCTGCTATTACATTTTTATTATTTGGCAGAATGTATATATTGCTATATTCTTCAACTTTTTCAATTGCATTTAATATATCATTTACACTTGGATTTTGACCTTGCCCACCTAAAATTACTGCATTAGCTCCTAATTTCAAAAATTCATCTTTTAATGCTAAAGTATCAGCAAGTATTATATATGCATCTTTTCTTAAAAATTTAGCTTGATTTACAAATATTTTAGCCTTTTCATTTTCAGATTTTAATACATTTTCATTTTGTATTTTCATATTTTCTATTTTTACTTTTTCTAATTCTCCACTCTTACAAGCCTTATCAATAACTATAACTGGATCATTAGTATGTATATGAACTTTAAATTTTTTACTTGAATTAGCAAATACTGCTGAATCTCCTAATTCCAATAATTCTGATTTTATTTGTTCTCTATCAAAATCTGCCTTTGTTTGAATTATAAACTCGGTACAAAATTTATATTTTATATCATCTTGATTATGATCTATTTTAAGTATTGTTTTGTCAAATTCACTTTCTACAACAGAAGCCTTTGTTAATAATTCAATCTGAGTCAATATTTTACTCATTCCTACAAAAAAGTAAAATAAACCTTGTCCTCCAGAATCAACAACGCCCGCTTCTTTTAGTTTGGGAAGTAGACTTGGTGTAAGTTCAACAGCTTCATGTGCTTTTTCAACTATTCCATCAATGAATTCATTAAAAGTTTCAACTTCTTTTATTTCATTAGCCTTTTCTGCTACAAGTCTTATAACTGTTAACATTGTACCTTCTACAGGTGTATCAACAACCTTATACGCTAAATCTTTTGCACAAGTTAATGCTTCTGCTACATCGCTAGGATATAGTCTTTTTTTATCTTTAATATTTGATAAAAAACCTGTAATAATTTGTGATAAAATTGTTCCAGAATTTCCTCTTGCTCCTGTTAAAACAGCATCTTCAACTATTTCAGCTAAATTTTCCATACTTATTTTATCATCTGTCTTATTTACAATATCATCTATCATTGTTTGGGCTGTCAAAGACATATTGGTCCCTGTATCTCCATCTGGTACTGGATAAACATTCAATTCATTCAAATATTTTTCATGCCTTTTTATCCATTTCCCCCCACCAATCAATACTCTTCTTAATCTTTTTGCATCTATATATTTTATACCCATAGGTCCTCCTATACCTCAAGAATTATCGGTAATATCATAGGTGATCTATCTGTTTTTTTATACAGATAATCTGATATTTTCTTTCTCAATATTTGTTTTATCTTTGCTTTATCAGAAATATTTTTACCTTCTATATTATTGAGTTCTAATTTTATCATTTCTTTTGCATCTGACAAAAGTTGTTCTGCATTTTTTACATAAACAAAACCTTTTGTTACTATTTCTATATTTTCTCCAAATTTACCTGTTTTATACAAAGGAATATTTGCAACAAAGATACCATCGTCTGCCATGCTTTGTCTATCTTTCAATACACTATTTCCCACATCATTAATTCTACTACCATCTATTAAGGTAAGTCCTGCTGGGACCTTATCTACTACTTTAAAAGTATCATGAGTTAATTCCATTTTAAACCCATTTTCTGCAAGTATTACATTTTCTGGTTTTACACCTGTTAATATAGCAAGTTCTCTATGTTTTTTTAACATGCTATATTCTCCATGCACAGGCATAAAGAATGTTGGCTTAACCAAATTTAACATTAATTTTAATTCTTCTTGACTTGCATGCCCTGAAACATGAACTCCAACCGATCTTTCAAAGACTACATCTGCTTGTTTTTTTAATAATTGATTTACATTTTTACTTGTAGCCTTTTCATTACCCGGTATAGGTGTTGATGAAATTATAACAGTATCATTTTCCCTTAAAGTTATATATTTGTGTGTTCCATTTGCAATTCTTGATAAGGCTGCTAAAGGTTCTCCTTGTGTTCCTGTACAAATAATCATAACCTTATCTTCTTGCATTTTTTCTGCCTGTGTTATATCTATCATTATATCTTTTGGCACATCTAAATATCCTAATTTTTCACAAATATCAAATATCTTTAGCATACTTCTACCGTCAATAGCAATTTTTCTCCCAAATTGTGCTGCAACATTTATTATTTGTTGTATTCTATGAACATGTGATGCAAATGCTGCAAGTATAACTCTACCCTTTGCTTTTGATACCTCTTCAGCTATATTTTTACCTACAGATTTTTCTGAAGGTGTATAACCTGGAACTAAGGCATTTGTACTATCAGCAAGTAATAAGTCTACCCCTTTTTCTCCTAATTTTGATAAACTTGCAAAGTCAAAACCTTCACCTTTTACTGGTGATAAATCAATTTTAAAATCTCCAGTATGTACTATAGTAGCTCCTGGTGTTCTTATACAAATTGCACAGGCATCTGCAATACTATGTGTTATACTTATAAATTCAGCTGTAAAATATTTTGATATTTTAATAACTTTTTTTGGTACTACTGTATGTACCTTAGGTTTTTTTATGTCTTTTCTTTCAAACTTTGATTTTGCTAAGGCAATAGATAATTTTGTACCATACATTTCTATACTATTACCTAATTTTTGATATAAATAAGGTATAGCACCTATATGATCTTCATGCCCATGTGTAATTAATAAAGCTTTTATTTTACTAACATTTGCTTCTAAAAATGATAAATTAGGTATAATTAAATCTATACCCAAATGTTCATCAGATGGAAAAGATAAACCTGCATCTACTATTATCATTTCATCTTTGTACATAAATGCTGTCATATTTTTTCCAACTTCTTCTAAACCTCCTAGAGGAATTACATAAGTTTTTTCTGTACTAGTTCCTTCATCATCTACAGGTCTTTTTTTTCTAATTGTTCTTTTTACAATTTTATTTTTAACTGTTTTAGGCATAGAAGTTAATTCTTGTAGTTTTTTTGATAATTTAACCTTATTTTCTTCCATCTATTTCTTGTTCTCCTTTCTTGTAGTATCTTTCAATAAAAGCTCTAGCTTTTTGACCTGCAGCTACTCCACCATAACCTCCATTTTCTACTAAGGCTACAAAGGCTATTTTTGGTTTATCTGCTGGGAAATATCCTGCTATCCATGAATGATTATTCCCCCCAGCATTTTGTGCTGTACCTGTTTTAGCTGCTACCGTTACATAAGGTAATTGTAATACTTTTGCTGTTCCTCCAGCTCCTACTACTGGTAATCTCAAAGCTTTTTGCATTTCTCTTATTGAATTTATATTTACATTTAATTTTTTTCTTATTTTTGTTTCATTATTTTTAGAGTTACCTTGGGCATCTACAAATCTATCTACTAATGTTGGATACAACATTACTCCATCATTTGCTATTGTTTGATATATCATAAGAACTTGCATAGGTGTAAGTAATAAATAACCTTGACCTATAGACATATTTATCATATCTCCCGGTAACCAAACTTGTTGTTGTCTTTTCTTAAATTTCTTTTTCTTCCAATCTGGTGTTGGTAACAAACCATCTTGTTCTCCAAAAAGATCTATTCCTGTCTTTTGACCTATACCAAATTCTCTAGCGATTCTAAAGAAATTATCTCTAGGTATACGCATTATAAAATTATAGTAATATGAATTTACTGATTGTTCTATTGATTTATAGAAATTTGTGAATCCATGTCCTACAGAATGAGCATCTCTAAATGTTACTCCTCCATATGTAAATGATCCTGTTGAATTTATACCTTCATTAACATTTATACCTGATTCCAAAAAAGAAATTCCTGTAACTGCCTTAAATGTTGAACCAGGTGGGTATAGTCCAGATATTCCCTTATTAACCAAAGGTGTTGATTTAGAATTAACTAAATTATTCCAATCATTTTGATTTATTTTTGAGCTTAATAAATTTGAGTCTATCTCTGGTGAACTAACAAAGGTCAATATTTTACCTGTATTAACATCTATTGCAATGAAAGCACCGGGTGCTCCTGCAAAGACATCAGTCATATAGCTTTGTAAATCACTATCTATTGATAAGTATATATTATCTCCACCTATAGCAGTTGTTTCATCTATTTTTTTTATAACATTTCCTTTTACATCAACTTCTACAAATTCCTGACCATTAATACCCTTTAGTTGCTTGTCATATTGTTTTTCTATTCCTTTTTTCCCAATCAAATCATCAACTAAATATCCACTATCTTTTAAAGTTTTATACTCATCTGATGAAATCAATTTTACATAACCCAAAATATGAGAAGCTAATTTTCCAAATGGATAACTTCTTTTATTATACTCAACTATATCAATTCTATCATTTGGCAATTTTTCTACTTCTCTCATAGCTAAGTCTTGAGGTATATCATCAACTACAGTAATTTCCTTATCAACTCCCATAATTGGTGTCTTATAAAAAGTATCTAAAATTTCATCAAAGCTTGTATTTGATATTTTAGAAATATATGAAATATCAAAATATATTTCATCTAATTTACTTTTTTGCTTAGGTTTAAGTGTATTATATTCTCTTTTATCATTCAAAAACATTTGTTTTAATATATTTTTTTCTTCTACACTCATAGTTTTAGTATCAAAATGTATTATTTTATAACCTGTACTATTATCCGCTAAAACAACTCCATTTCTATCATAAATTTTTCCTCTACTAGCTTTTACAATATTTTCTCTCAAGCTATTTTTTACTGCTTTTTCTCTATACATATCTCCATTTAAAATTTGAAGATAAAATAATCTTAAAATTAATAATAGAAATATTGCACCTACTATGAAGATAAAATAAGTAGTTCTTTTACCTTCATCTTCAGTATCCATAACTCTTTTAGCTTTCATCTACTTAAATTTCTCCATAAAATCCATCTAATTCATAATATTCTCTTGCTTCTTTTGTGAATACATTAACTATTATATCTTCTCCATCTATTAAAACCCATTCACTATCTTCTAAACCTTCTACAGATTTAACCACATCTAAATTATCCTTTATTGCATCAACTATAGCTGAAATATTTCTTTTTGAACTCCCAGTACAAAGTATTGAATAATCATAAAAAGGTGTTTTCCCTTCCATAGGATAAACTTTAATATCCATTCCTTTTTTATCTTCAATTGCTGAAACTATTTTGTCTAATCTTAATTTTATATCTAACATTTTTCTCCTATCTTGAACTTTCTATTACCAAACCTTTTGTTATATTATTATCTTCTTGTAATTTAACTTCTCCTAAAAGATTTGCAATTTTTTTGGCTATAAAAATATCTTCCTTATTATATTTTATTACAACACCATCACTAACCTTAGAATCTTGTTTTAAAATAACTTGGTAATCTGTTAAAATATTTTGTATATCCGAATTAGCATTTTTTGTTATTAATGTTATTGGATATTGTACATTTGCATCATTTCCTGTAATTAGAACTACATCTGCATCAGGTTTTATAGATTGATCATTTAAAATTTTTATATATTTTGAACTAATACTATTAACAAATTTATTCAATTCTGCTTCAGTCAATTTATGATTTATTATATATGTCATATCTGAGGCTTTTGAATAATTTTCTGCATTATATTCCATTTTCAAATTAGTTGCGAAAGCATCTCCTAATTGTTTTGCAAAGCCTTGTATACCATTTGCATTCAATATTTCAACTTTTTTACCTTCAAGTGAAACATTAGGATCAACTTCATTAGAATTTTTTACATCTATTATTTCTGAACTTGAATCAGAATTTATAAGAGCATCACTGTCCATACCTGATAAAATATTTGCTAATTTTATACTATCTATCATTTCTTTACCATTTACATTCATTCTTGGTACTTCCACAAAATTTTCAGGTTTTTGACCGATTTGAACTTCCTTTATTTCATGAGGGAAATATTTTGTCAAGTCTACTAATAATTTTCTTTCATCTTTTAAATGTTTTCCTGCAAAATTAAAGAAATAATCATCAACTTTAGTTTCCTTTGTTAGATAAGTTCCCTTAGGTATTTCAATAACTTGATTATCATAATATACATAGTAATTATCTCCAACCAAAACCATTCTATTTCCATTTTTTGTATCTTCTCTCATTCCACAAGAAAATAAACTAGCTAATGTAAGTATTAATATTATTTTTTTCATGTCTAGTCTCCTTTAATATCCATAACTATGCGACAAAATTGCACAAACAACTATTGCTGCTGTTTCTGCCCTTAATATTCTATTCCCCAAACTTATTTGAATAGCATTTTTATCATCTAAAATATTACATTCATTTTTTGTAAAGCCACCTTCAGGTCCTATTATGCACAATATATTTTTATCTTCAGATGAAATTACTTCAGTTATTTTTTTATTTTCTAAAGATTTTTCATATAAATATATTACTTTATCATAAGAACTAAAATCTATCTGTCTTAAATTTGTTATTTCACTAATATTAGTTCTTTTAACTGCTCTACATTGTTTCATACTTTCAGTAACAATATCAGACCACTTACTTTTACTATTATCAATTTTAACAACTACTCTTTCAGTTTTCAAAGGAATTATATTTCTAACTCCTATCTCTGTTAATTTTTTTATTAGTAAACTCATCTTATCATTTTTTATAAGTCCTATTGCTACATCAATATTAATATTTAAACTATATATATCCTCATCTTTATTTTCAATTTTAGCTAAGATTTCCTTTTTTGATACCTTAAATATCTTGCAAATATATTGATATTCTCCATCAGTAACTCGGAAATAATCACCAACATTAAGTCTATAAACATTAATTAAATGTCTAATGTCTTTAATGTTGGATATTATAACAAAATCTTCATTTATTTGTTTTTTATCAACGACTATACTTAACATTTATCATTCACCTTTTAAGCCTAAATGCTTATATGCCTTTTCTGTTACAACACGACCTCTTGCTGTTCTTTTAATTAAACCATTTTTCACTAAATAAGGCTCGTATACTTCTTCAACTGTTCTTTTATCTTCACCAAGTAATAAAGATAAAGTTTCTAGCCCAACAGGCCCTCCATTATAGTTTTCTATTATTTTATTTATTATTCTTCTATCCATTGAATCTAAACCATATTCATCAATTTCTAGCATATTCAATATACCCATAACAGATGCTTCATCTATTATACCTTTTCCTTTGATCATGGCATAATCTCTTGCTCTTTTTAATATTCTATTTGCAAGTCTTGGTGTACCTCTACTTCTTTTTGCCATAATTTCTATTGCTGTATCTTCATAAGGTATTTCTAAAATTTTAGCTCCTCTTTTTATTATACTAGAAAGTTCATCAATTGTATAGAATTCCATTCTATGAGAAACTCCAAATCTATCCCTTAAAGGTTTAGATAACTTCCCAGCATTAGTTGTAGCTCCTATCAAAGTAAATTTAGGTAAATCTATTCTTATACTTTTAGCTCCATGTCCTTTTCCAATAAGTATATCTATTTCTCCATCTTCCATTGCCGGATAAAGTATTTCTTCTACACTTGTATTTAATCTATGAATTTCATCTATAAATAGAACATCTCCATCTTCTAAAGCTGTTAAAATAGATGCCAAATCTCCGGATTTTTCTAAAACTGGTCCTGAAGTTATTTTTATATTTTTATTCATTTCATTTGCAACAACATAGGCAAGTGAAGTTTTCCCCAAACCAGGAGGACCATATAGTAAAATATGATCCATGGGTTCATTTCTCAATTTTGCTGCTTGGATATATAATTTCATAGCCGCTTTTAATTTTTCTTGTCCTATATATTCATCAAAGTTTTTTGGTCTAAGATTATTACTAAGTCCACTATCTTCAATATGTTCTGATAAGTCTGTAAATCTATCTTCTCCCATTATCTCCTCCAAATATTATAACAATATTATCTTTTTTATTAATATCTTCTTGAACTATTAAAAAATCTTTATTAATGCTTCCATATTTTTTTTGCATCTTTTTTCCATAATCATTTAATAAGCCAAGAATATTTTTAGTATTATTCTTATTTTTTATTTTTTTCTTTTCTTTTTCTATTGTATTAATTTTAACATCATTTTCAGTAGTTCCTAATTTTTTTATAGTGATAAATGTATTTTTTATGTCTTCATTTTTTAATTCATAAGAAATATCTTCCCTTTTTTTAGAACTTTTTGTAATAATATTTATTCTATCTCTTGGATAAGTTTTTTTATCACTACCTATCAAATAGGTTATATTAAGACCTATGCCATTATTCTTAGCATCAATAGGTTCTATTTTTAAATTATCTAAAATATATTTTGATTTATCTTCTTCACCTTTTAGGCAAATAAAAGATAATAAAGATATAATTAGAATAAGTTTTTTCATATTACTCCTATATTTCAATAATATTTCCTACTAACTTAAGTAAATTATTAAGTAGGGCTAATCTATTATCAGAAATAGCTTTTTCATCTACATTTATTTTTACAGTATCAAAAAATTCATTTATATCTTTTTCACTATTTATTAAAATATCTATAGTTTCAGAAAAATTCTTGTCCTTTAATGAATTTAAAATATCTTTCAAATTATATTCTGCTTTTTCTTTAAATAAAGCCTCATTTATTTCTATACTCTTACTATCTTTAACTATATTTTTTATTCTTTTAAGAACATTTATAAGGCTAGTGAATTTTTCTACTTTAGCTAATTCCTTTAATTTTTCTAATTTTGTTATAATTTTACTGAAATTTGTTTCAGTATTAATTACATATAAAATTAAATCTTTTGAATATGTTTCTGCTAAAATAGTTTCTAATCTTTGTTTGAAATATATCTTATATTCTTCCAAAGCCTTTTTATTAGTTACTTCTTTCATAGAATTGAAAATTTCATAAGCTTTTTCTATCAATTTCATATAATCAATATCTAGCTTTTTATTCAAGGCTACATAGCATATACCTTGTGTTGCTCTTCTTATTGCATAAGGATCTTTTGAACCTGTAGGTTTTAAATCTACACAAAAAGCACCTATACTTGTATCTAATTTATCTGCTATAGAAGCTATAGTTCCCTCAAAGGTACTTGGTAATATATCTCCCTTGAATCTTGGTAAATAATGTTCTCTAATAGCCTTTGATACAATTTCATTTTCTCCAGTTTTAATTGCATAAATAGAACCCATCAACCCTTGTAATTGTGTAAATTCTTTTTCATTTATTACATTAGAAACTAAGTCTGCCTTTTCCAAATAAATAGCTCTCAAAGCATCTTCATTTGCTCCCATATATTTTGCAATTTCTTGCATTCTTTGCATTTTTTCATAAATAGTTCCCATATCTTTTTGGAACATTACATTTTTTAATTTTTCAACATTAGCACTTAATTTATTCTTTAAATCTTCATCAAAGAAGAATTTTGAATCTGCTAATCTCGGAATTATTACTTTTTCATTTCCTAATTTAACACTTTCTGAATAAAATGGTGCATTTCTAATAACAACAAAATTATTTGCAAGTTTTCCATCCATATATCTTACCGGGAAATATCTTTGATGAGTTTTCATAGTTATAGTTATCAAATCTTCAGGTAAAGCCAAATATGCTTCATCAAAACTTCCTAAAATAGCATAAGGATATTCTACTAAATTAGTAACTTCTTCTAATAATTTTTCATCAATTTGTGTCTTTTTATCAGAACTATCACAATTTTTATGTATACTATCTATAATCATTTGTCTTCTTTTTTCATGATTTACTATAACATAATTTTGTTCTAATAATTTTTCATAATTAGTTATTTCATCAATTTCTATATCTTGACTTGCAAATACTCTTATTCCTCTTGTCTTATTACCTGCTTTAATACCTTCAAAATTAAAGTCAAGAATATTTTTTCCAAGCAAAGCAACTATCCACTTTATAGGTCTGACAAATCTAAATTCATGTCTTCCCCATTTCATTGTTCTTTCAAATTCTAATGATTTTAATGCCTTTTCCAAAATTTCTGGTAAAATATCCACTGTATTTTTACCTTTTATAAATTTTTGTATTTGTACATATTTACCTTTAGCTGTATCAATTAGCTTATATTCATTTTCTTTCAAATTATTTGCTGCTAAAAAGCCTAATAAAGCTTTTGTTGCCTTTCCGTCTTTTATAGCTACAGCATAGTTAGGTCCTAATTTAACTTCATTCAAATCTTCTTGTTTTTCAGCTAAATCTTGAATTACAAAAGCTAATCTTCTTGGTGTACTAAAAGATTCAATTTTAGAAAATTTTATTCTCTCTTCATTTAAAAATTTAATCATCTTATCTTTAAGAGCTTTTTCAGATATATCCACATATCTTGATGGTAATTCTTCAACTCCTAATTCAAATAAAAAATTCATTGTTTATCTCCTTTTTTTAATAATGGAAAACCTAAAGCTTTTCTATTTTCAACAAAAATTTCTGCACATTTTTTCGCCAATTCTCTAACTCTTAAAATATATGCCATTCTTTCTGTAGTACCTATAGAACCTCTAGCATCTAAATTATTAAATGTATGTGAGCATTTAAGTACATAATCATAGGCTGGTAATACCAACTTATTTTTCAAACAATTTTTTGCTTCTTTTTCATACATATCAAACAATTTGAAATTCATTTCACTATCACTTATTTCAAAACTATATTTTGACATTTCATATTCATATTGATATCTTCTTTCACCATATTTAACAGTTTCTGACCAATCAAGTTCATATACATTGTCTTTATTTTGTAAATAAAGTGCAATTCTTTCTAAACCATAAGTTATTTCTACTGGTGTTATTTCTACTTCTAAGCCTCCAACTTGTTGAAAGTATGTAAATTGTGTAATTTCCATTCCATCAAGCCAAACTTCCCAACCAAGCCCCCAAGCTCCTAAAGTTGGTGATTCCCAGTTATCTTCTACAAATCTAACATCATGTTCCTTAAGATCTATTCCTAATGCTTCCAAACTTTTTAAATAAAGTTCTTGTATATTATCTGGAGATGGTTTCATCAAAACTTGAAATTGATGATGTTGATAAACCCTATTTGGATTTTCTCCATATCTTCCATCTTTTGGTCTTCTTGATGGTTCAACATAAGCAACACTCCAATCTTCTGGTCCCAATGACATTAAAAAGGTATCTGGATTAAATGTTCCTGCACCATTTTCTACATCATAAGGATTAGCTAAAACACAACCTTGTTTTTCCCAATATTTTTGAAGTGTTAATATTATATTTTGAAAAGTCATTTTTTTCTACCCCTTTTTAATATATATGCTATTATAACTAGATATACTCCTATATGTATATACATATCAGCTATATTAAATACAAATTGCCATATAGTTCTAAAATCTATCATATCTATTACATAAGATCTAAATAATCTATCAAACATATTACCTGCTGCACCTGCAATAATGAATAAGACTCCTACTTTTGTTAAATTTGAATATTTATGAAAATTTTTCAATTCTGTAAAATATATATATGCTATTAATATTAAACTAACTATAGTAAAAGCTTTTATATGTCCTTGAAATACTCCAAAAATACCTCCGTGATTTTCAACATAGGTTAATCTAAAGAAATCTCCAAATATTTTCATTGAATAGCCTATCACACCATTCGCTAAATTTCGCATTGCTTGCTTAGATAATTGGTCTATTAGTAATAATAAGACAACTATACCTACATAAAGAAAATTTTCATTATTCTTCTTCATTTAATTCTCCATTTTCTTTCATTAGTCTAAGGACTTCTGCATCTCTTTTTGTAACTTGTCCAAAGGCTTCATCTCCCATATCTTCACTATATTTCCAACATCTTTGACATTTTTTACCTAGGGCTCTTACAATCTTAACTGTAACACCTTCTATTTCTGTTTCTTCTAATTTTTCATCTGTAAATTCTATTTGAGAAACTAAGAATATATCTGATAAATCCCAATCTGAATATGTCTTTACAAAATCAAATTTTTCATTTTGTATATTTAACATTACTCTTGCATCAAGTGCTAGACCTATTTCACCCTTTTGTCTTTTTTCTTCTATTTTCTTATTTACTTCTTTTCTTAAATTAGCTAATTTATTCCATTTTTCTTCTAATTCATCATCTATATATTTTTCATTTGCATAAATCCATGAAGTTAATAAAACACTTTCTGAATCTTTTAAGTCTTCTGGCATCTTATCCCATATTTCTTCAGCTGTAAAAGATAATACTGGTGATATTACACGAACTAAAAATTGTAAAATTTCAGCTAAAACTGTTTGTGCTGATCTTCTCTTCAAACCTGTTTTATATTCACAATATAGTCTGTCTTTTATAATATCTAAATAAAATGATGACATTTCTATAATACAAAAATATGAAATTTCTTGGAAGATATTATAGAATTCATAGTTATCATATAATTTTTCTAATTTTTTCTTTAATCTTTCTAGTCTATTCAAAGCCCATTTATCAATTTCTAGCATATCTTCATAGGCTACTTTATCCTTACTATAACTAAAATCATAAATATTTCCTAAAAGATATCTAGCTGTATTTCTAATTTTTCTATATGAATCTGAAGTTCTATTTAAAATATCTTCTGATAATCTAACATCTTCTCTATAATCTACTGATGATACCCATAATCTTAAAATATCTGCTCCATATTTTTCAATAACATCATTTGGAACTATTGTATTTCCTATAGATTTACTCATTTTTCTACCTTGACCATCATTTACAAAACCATGAGTTAAGATTCTCTTATATGGCTTATCTTTTGTACTAGAAATAGAAGTTAAAAGTGATGATTGAAACCAACCTCTATGTTGATCTGAACCTTCTAAGTATAAATCTACTGGTCTTTTATATCCTCTTGTTGTAACTACTGATCTATGAGTAACCCCTGAATCAAACCATACATCCAAAATACTCTTTTCTTTTCTTATTTCATCTGCATTTAATTCATATTTTTTAAGTAATTCTTCTCCAATTATTTCTTTTGCACTATATTTCCACCAAATATCAGTTCCTTCTTTTTCAACTAAAGAAATTACTCTATCCATAATATCACTATGATAAATTATTTCATTTTTCTTATTATAGAAAATAGGTATAGGTACACCCCAAACTCTTTGTCTTGATATACACCAATCTGGTCTAACTTCAAGCATAGCCTTTATTCTATTTTTACCCCATTGAGGATAAAAAGTTATTTCATCTAAAGCTTTAATAGCTCTTTCTCTTATATCACTGTCTGCTATATTTATAAACCATTGTTCTGTAGCACGGAATATAATTGGCTTTTTACTTCTCCAATCATGAGGATATGAGTGAACTATTTCTTCATAAGCTAAAATATGACCACTTTCTAATAAATCTTCAACGATTTTCTTTTCTGCTTTTTTATAGAATAAACCTTCATATTTACCAGCTTCAAAAGTCATATGTCCTCTATCATCTACTGGTGATAAAATACCAAGATCATATTTATTACCTGCTATAAAGTCATCTACCCCATGTCCTGGTGCAGTATGTACACAACCTGTACCAGCTTCAAGAGTTACATGATCAGCTAATATAACTAAACCTTCTCTATCAAAGAAAGGATGTAGATAATGCGTTCTTTCTAATACTTCACCCTTAAAAGTTTTAATTAAGTCATACTTTAAATTCATTTTTGCAAAAGCTTTTTCTGCTAATTCTTTTGCAACTATTAAATTTCCTTTTTCTGTCTTATAAACTCCATATTCAAAATCTTTATTCAAAGCTATACCTAAATTAGCTGGTAAAGTCCATGGTGTTGTTGTCCATATAACTATGCTTGCACTATCCATTCCTATAGCCTTCAAGCCATCATCTAGCATATCCATTTTTACATATATTGCTGGGGAACTGACATTTTTATATTCTATTTCAGCTTCAGCTAAAGCTGTTTCAGTTGTTGGAGACCAATAAACTGGTTTCAACCCTTTGAATATATATCCATTTTCATAAATTTCTTTAAATACTCTTAATTCTTCTGCTTCAAATTCAGGTTTTAATGTAATATATGGATTATCCCAATCACCTAATACCCCTAGTCTAACAAAATCCTTCTTTTGTTTTTCTACTTGCTTTAGTGCATATTTTTTGCATTCTTTTCTTAAATCTAAAGTAGTCATTGAAGCAAGCTTTTCACCTTTTTCTTGAATAATTTTCCATTCTATTGGCAAACCATGAGTATCCCACCCTGGAATATATGGTGCATTATATCCTCTTAATCTCTTATATTTCAAAATTATATCTTTTAAAATCTTATTAATAGCATGTCCAACATGAATGTCTCCATTTGCATAAGGTGGTCCATCATGTAAGAAAAATACTGGTTTTGTTTTATCTGCTATACTTTTTTCATATATTTTTGCCTTTTGCCAATCTCTTAATTGAAGACCTTCTCTTTGAGCTAAATTTGCCTTCATCTTAAAACTTGTTTTAGGTAAATTTAAGGTTTTTGAATAGTCTAATTCCATTATTTAACTCCTTTTCTTGACAATGTAACTCTATGTCTTATTTTATCAATACTTAAAACTCTTACTTTTATAATATCTCCTACAGTTAATTCTTTTGTAGGATCTTTAACAAATTTATCAGATAATTCTGATATATGTATCATAGCATCATTTTTTAAACCTATATCAACAAATACACCAAATTTAGTAGCATTTCTAACTGTACCTTCTAATAGCATGCCTTCTTTCAAATCTTCCATAGTCAAAATATCAGATTTTAATATAGGCATAGGATAATCTTCTCTTGGATCTCTTCTATCCTTTAATAAAGCCTTATATACATCTATAATTGTTTCCTTACCATAATTTTTAGCTAACATTTCATTTAAAACTGCCTTTTGTCCCAAATTATTTAATTTTTCACGACTTAAATTATAGTCTTTCTTAAATTCATCTTTTGTAATACCTATTAAATTCAATATATCTTGAGCAAGCTTATATGATTCTGGGTGAATTATAGTATTATCAAATGGATCTTCTGATTCTGGTATAACAACGAAACCTGCCATTTGTTCAAAAGCTTTTTCACCTAAACCTTTTACTTTTTTTAATTCTTTTCTTGATTTAAAATCTCCATTTTCTTTTCTATAATCCACTATATTTTTAGCAATATTTTTCTTTACTCCTGATACATAACTAAGTAAAGCAAAAGATGCTGTATTCAAATTGACACCTACTCTATTAACGATTTTTTCTATAGTATTAGTCAATTCTTGTTCTAATTCTTTTTGATTTACATCATGTTGATACATACCTACACCAATAGATTTCGGATCAATTTTAACCAATTCTGACAAAGGATCTTGCACCCTTCTTGCTATTGATATAGTTCCTCTTACTGTAACATCTAAATCTGGAAATTCTTCTGCTGCTAATTTTGAAGCTGAATATACAGAAGCCCCTGCTTCATTTACAATGATATATTTACAATTTAAGCCTTTAATCGCATCTGCAACAAAAGCTTCTGTTTCACGAGATGCTGTACCATTTCCTATTGATATTATATCTACTTTATAATCCTTAATATATTTAATCAATTTTATTTTAGATTTCTCTAGCATACTTGCACTATGCGCCCCCTTAACAGGGTAAATTACATCAGAAGTTACAAAAAAACCTTCTTTTGAAATTACAGCTAATTTACATCCAGTTCTAATACCCGGATCTAAACCTAAAATAGTCTTCTTATAAATCGGTGCTTGCAATAATAAAGCTTCAAGATTAGTAGCAAAAATATTAATAGCTTCCTTATCGGCATTCTCTTTTAAATTCGCTCTAACCTCATTTTCTATAGATGGAAAAAGTAATCTTTGATAACTATCTTCAATTACCTTCATTAATTCTTCCTTCATATCAGAATTTGCTTTTTTAAAGAAATGATTATATAAATATCTAAATATTTTTAATTTCACACTTTCTTCAAAATCAAGACTAACTTTAAGTATCTTTTCTTTTTCTGCACGATTAATTGCTAATATCTTATAAGATGCTATTGTTTTAACTGTTTCATTAAATTCATAATAATTTGAATAAACTAATCTTTCGTCAAGTGCCCTATTTTTTTCTATAACATTTGCATAAAGTATAGCATTTTGACTTGTTTGTTCTCTTAAATATTCTCTCAAATTGACTGTTTCAGATAAATCTTGAGCAAGTATCAAATAAGCTCCTTCTATTGCTTCTTCTGTATTTTGAACTTCTTCATTAAGATATTCACCTGCACAATTTTGCAAATCTTTTATGCTAAGTCCATCCAATATTTTTTTTGCAAAAGGTTCAAGACCCTTTTCTTTAGCTATATCTGCTTTAGTTTTTTTCTTCTTCTTATATGGTAAATAAATATCTTCAACTTTTTGTAAAATTGTTGCTTCACTTATTTGCTTTCTCAAATCATCAGTTAATTTACCTTGTTCATCTATTAATCGTATAACTTCTTCTTTTCTTTTTTCAAGATTTTGTTCATATGTTATTTTATCAATTATATCTCTTATTTGTTCTTCATTAAGTCCCCCAGTTACTTCTTTTCTATAACGAGAAATAAATGGGATTGTTGCTCCTTCTTCATATAATTTAAATGTATCTTCTACATTCTTTGCATTAATATCTAAAATTTTAGATACCCTTTGTACTATTTCTTCCACATTTCCTCCTACAATGTTTGACTTTCACTAATTATTGTACCATATATTCTTTTTTTTTTAAAGCTACGAAAAAAAGGCCAAAAGCCTCTTTTTCTTAGAAATTTATAGTTAACCCAAGTGAGTGTTTCATCATAACACCATCAATTCTATTCTCTACATATTTAATAGGAACAGCAACTCCATAATTTAGCATATAACTTTCATTTGGTTTATATACAATTTCCATAGATGGAATCAATATATTAACAGGTTTTAACCACTTATTTGTTGTTGATTTTTTTTCTTTTTCAAAATATTTATCTAAACCTTCTTTAAATAAGTATTTAGAATATTTAGATATATCAACCTTGGAACCCGGAACAATTTCATCAAAATTCTTATTATTTGTTTTAGGTGCATCTTTCTTTTTAATCAACATACCATTTTCTCTTTTATACACATCAACAGATACTGGTGCTTGTTCTGAAAATATATGTTCAAAATTTCCAACATAACTTATTCCCGGTTTAAATATCCATTTAGAATTTTTACTCTTGACTTTTAATTTAAAGTACATATCTGCATCTAAATTCAACTTATTATACTTTAATTCTTTAAAAGAAATATCTCTATTATTTATTTTTAAATTTGCACCTATTTCTGCAAATTCTGGTTCGTATATGAAATTCAATAAACCTGTAACTCTATATAAATGGTCATTATTATTACTATATATACTATTATCAAGATTCAAATTAGTAAATACACAATTATCTAAATCAGAATAATTAATATTAATATTCAATCCCTGTGCAACACCATAGTATGGTTTATATTCTTTATCAATATATTTATTTAATTTAGAAGCAAAGTCTACACTAACTATATCATTTTCAGACTTCAAAATTTGCAAACCACGAAACATATCAAAACTTTCTACTCTTTCTGGATGCTTAACTATATCAGACACTCCCTTAATATATTCAGTCCCTTTAATACCAATTATTTCATCTATAGGTTTTAGGTATGCTTTTTTATAATTTTTGAAAGAATTTATTGTTGATTTTATTGTTTCCCATTTACTGTAAATTTCTGCACTTAATCCAATTGCACTTAAAACATTTAAATTTTGCAATGTCTTATTTATATTTTCTAATATGCTAAGTGATGTTTCTATTTCTTTTTTTCTATTTTCTAATTCTTTTATACTTCTTTTTATTTTTTCATCATCTTTATCATTTAATGTTTTCAAAAATGCTATGTTTTTTTCTAATGCCTCATTTATTTTTTTCTTATTTTTTAACAATTCATTGCTTACATTACTAATTGATTTTTTCAAGTTTTTATATGTTTTGCTTCTATTTATATCAAATTTAGGTATAAACCAATCAAAATAAACTCCTTCTTTTGTTATATCTAATAAAGTATTCTTTATTGCATCTTTACTTTCAAATTTTCCTCCCAAATACTCAAAATCACCCTTCAATCCATTATATATCTCTTCTCCCAATTTAATATTCCCTATCAAATTAGGTGCTTCCATAAATTTTTCTACACCTTTTAATTGTTCTTTTGGAAACAAATAATCAATATCATCTGCTATTGACTTCTTTGGTCTTTCCTCTGGTGTAGGTTCTGGCTTTGGTGTAGGTGGTTGTGGAGGATTTGGTGTAGGTGGCTTTGGTTTATCCTCATCAATTTTTTCATTTATACCTTTTTTAAAATATTTTAAATAATCTATATAGTCCTTTGGTATGAAATTTTGAACATGATAACTTGAAACTTCGTCATTTGTTTTCATTTTAAATTCATAAAGTGCCTTATCAACAAAAGGAGCTATAAATTTCAAAAAGCTTTCATTACTTTTAAAATGATTTGCTAATTTAGCATATCCTTCATCATTTGAAGTTAATTTAACAAAATCATCCAAGGTCATTTTTTTGCCTTTTTGAACTTTTTCTAATATATTATCTATTTCTTTACCTTTTTTTCCTAATTCTTTTATTAATGATGTATATGCAAGATTCAATGCATAATCCATTACTGAAGTCCCATATAGAGTACCTGTAGGTAAACCTACAGATCTTATACTTCCTCTTTTACCAGTTAAAGTACCATTTTCTATACTTCTATTTTTACCAAGTTCCCAATTTTTAAAATATTCAACTTTTGTATAACCTGGTGATAGCTTTTTTGAATCTTTTTTCAATTCATCTATATTTAAAAGATCATCACTAAAATTAGAAAAATGATAATTTGCTCCTATAGTCAATTTCTTATTAGCTGTCTTTATTACATCTGTTTCAACTCCAGTAGCTATTGCTATTTCCCTTGCCTTTTTAGATAATGCAGTCATATATGCTAATCTAGGTCTAATTGACCATGAAGTTGGCATAAGTACACCAGAACTATTAAATTGTGTTATATCCTTTGTTCTTTCCTTATTTTCTAATCTTAACTTATCAAAGCCTACTCTTTCTTTTTCATAACCTTTAATATATAGGGTGTTTGTCATTTTAAATATATTTGTATCTGTATCTGTTTGAATATATGCTCTTTGAACATTAAAACTATATTTTTCATCATTAAATCTTAATGTACTAGGTTCTATTCTAGCTCCTATTTTTGTATTTATTTTTTTTATGTTAACTTCGCCCTCTATAATAGGAGCATCTAATACTATACCTTTTTTAACAATTTCCTTAACTAACCCAAATTTATCAGCTTTATTTTCTTCTTTATTACTTTTAGCCATTACCTGTGTCTTTGGCTTTTCCTTTGCTGATTCCAATAATTTCTTTATTTTTTTAGAAAATTCATTTATATTATCTGTTTTTGCTTCTTTAAATTTATCTTCTCTAGGTAAAAGCAACCTTATTGTCTTTTCTTTATCTAAATCTATATCTATTCCTTCAATTCCAAAAGATAATTCTGTTCCTAATTTAATTTTAAACTCTATATCTTTAGAATAGTTTAACAAACTAATTAGAATAGTGAAAAATATTATTCGTTTTTTCATATATCACCTCAACAAAATTCACAATATACTTAGTTTACCAAATAATACACTTTTTGTAAATATTCATTTTTATATTTAAGTGTGATATAATTCTTATTATTTAATAGGAGATTGACAATGAATATTTTAGACAACTTAAATGACGAACAAAAAAAAGCTGCAAGCTATATAACTGGTCCCACATTAATTTTAGCTGGTGCAGGTAGTGGTAAAACTAGAACTATAACTTACAAAATTGCTCATATGGTTAAAGAGTGTAATATTCCTAGCCATTCTATATTAGCTTTAACCTTTACAAATAAGGCAGCACTTGAAATGAAAGAAAGAATTTCTAGTTTAATTGGTGCTGATGCAAAACAAATGATAATATCTACTTTTCATTCTTTTGCAATAAGAATATTAAGACAATATGGAACAAATATTGGTTTTACAAACAATTTTAATATTTATGATGCTGACGATTCAAAAAAATTAATAAAAAAGATAATTAAAAATTCAAAATTAAATATAGATAAAACTGCTTCAGACTATTATTCAAAAATATCAAGATGTAAAGAAAATGGTATATGTTTAAAAACTTTTGATAAAGAAATGAATTTAAAAATTAATGATAATAGAATTTTTTATGAAATCTACAAGGAATATCAAGAAACTTTGATTAATAATAATTGTATGGACTTTACAGATATACTTATTAATTGTAAAAAATTACTTATGATTCCTGAAATTTTAGCAATTCTTCAAGAAAGATACAAATATATTTTAGTTGATGAATACCAAGATACAAATGACATCCAATACAACATTGTTAAATTATTAGCTCAAAAGTATAGAAATATTTGTGTAGTTGGTGATGAAGATCAAAGTATTTATGCTTTTCGTGGAGCTAATATAAATAACATACTTAATTTTGAAAAAGATTACCCAGAAGCTAAAATTATTAAATTAGAACAAAATTATAGATCTACTTCAAACATACTTAATTTAGCAAATTCTGTTATATCAAAAAATACAAGTTCTCTTGGTAAAGCACTTTGGACTAAAAATGGCTTAGGAAAAAAACCTACAATTTATGAAGCTTGTGATCCTTATGATGAAGCTCAATATATTTGTAATAAAATAAAAAGTTCTTCAAAAAAAAGAAGTGATTTTGCAATACTTTATAGAAGAAATGCACAATCTCGTATTTTAGAACAAGTATTAAACAAAAATGGTATATATTGCACAATTTATGGTGGCTTATCTTTTTACCAAAGAAAAGAAGTAAAAGATTTACTTGCGTATCTTTTATTTTTAAACAATCCTAATGATTCTATTTCCTTTGATAGATGTATAAGTAATCCAAAAAGAAATATTGGTGACAAGACAAAAGAAAAGATTTTAAATATTGCAAAGGAAAATAATATATCTTTATTAGAAGCTTTAGGAAAAGACACAAATAATCGTGTTAGTTCATTTTATAACTTAATAACTACTTTAGCTGAAGATGTTGACACCTTAACTGTTAGTGCCTTATTACAAAAATTAATTGAAAAAATAGATTATTTCGAATATATTTCAAAATTAGAAAATGCTGAAGATAGAAAACAAAATGTTTTAGAATTACTTACATATACACATGATTTAGAAAAAATGACTGAAAATTTAAGCTTGGATGAATTTTTAACCTTAACTTCACTTTCAAGTTCAAATGATAATGTTTCTACAGATGATAAGGTTAAACTTATGACTATACATAGTTCAAAAGGTTTAGAATTTGATACAATTTTCTTAGCTGGTTTTGAGTCTGATCTATTTCCAACTTATACTTCTATACTTGAACCAAGCGAATTGGAAGAAGAAAGAAGATTACTTTATGTTGCAATAACTCGTGCTCAACAAGAACTATATTTCACTTATTGTTTATCTAGATCGCTTAATGGTATTACTGAGTATAATAAAACAATTTCAGCTTTCTCAAGAGATATGAATGAAAATTATTATGAATATGAAAATAAGTTTATAAAACCAAATGAAATTAAGAAACAAACAACTTCAATAGAAAACTTTAATCCTTTTAAATTTACACCTAATACTAAATTTAAAATTGGACAAGTTGTTAAACATAATTCATATGGAACAGGTCGTATAAAAAATATAGATGATAAAGGATTGGTTATAGAATTTGCTATTGGCGATAAGAAAATTTCTTTAGCCTTAGCTGATAAATTTTTAAAGTAGGTCTTATGAAAAAAATATATATTTTATTCCTTTTTATTTCTTTTTTTACTTTTGCTAGAGAATTAAATTGGAAAAATACAGCAGATATTGAAAAATTAAATAATATAGCAAAAGTAGGTGACCTCATTATATACAAACCTAGAAAAAATAAGGTTACACAACTTTGGGGTCATGTAATGTTTGTTACAGAAAATAATAAAATTGTAGATTTTCCGAATATGCAATTTGGCTTAAGAGAATTCCCTTTCTCATTTTTAACTGCTGATAATAGAGAATTTATTTTATTAAGATACAAGGGAATAAATGATGAAATTAGAAAAAAATTGCTAGATAAGATTTATACTAAATATCTATATTTTTCATATTTCATCTTGACTCCTCCAAATATGACAATTGGAACAACATATTGCTCTCATTTCATATATAATCTATATAGAGATGTAGTAGGTGATGTAATAGAAAATAACTCTAATTTAATTTATCCTTTAGATTTTTTAAATTCTAAATATTTTAAAATCGTTGATTTTTAAAATTTAATTATAAAAAAATACACCCCATAAATGTGGGTGTATTTTATTTTTACTATCTCTTTGAAAATTGTGGACTTCTTCTTGCTTTTTTCTTTCCGTATTTCTTTCTTTCAACCATTCTTGAATCTCTTGTTAAGTATCCTGCTTCTTTCAATACTGCTCTATATTCAGCATCAATTTCTAACAATGCTCTTGCAACACCATGACGAATTGCTCCTGCTTGTCCTGAATTTCCACCACCATATACATTAACTAATACTTTATACTTATCCATTGTTTCTGTAACTTCTAATGGTTGTTCAACTATTTTAGCTAGAATTTCTCTTCCTTCAAAGTAAACTCTCATATCTTTTCCATTTATAACTACACCAGTATCTCCTGGTACTAATCTTACTCTTGCAACAGATGTCTTTCTTCTACCTGTTCCTAAATATTGTAACTTTGCCATTTTTTATTTTACCTCCTACTTTTCTACCTTTTCTGGTTTTTGTGCTCCGTGTTTATGATCAGCTGTAACATAAAGTTTTAATCTAGTAATTTGTTGTGCTCCTAATTTGTTCTTAGGTAACATTCTTTCAACTGCCTTTCTTAAAACATCAGTAGGTTTCTTATCTAACATTTCTTGCAAAGTTCTAACTTTTAAACCTCCAGGGTAACCACTATGTCTGTAGTATTTTTTATCTTTTAATTTATTACCAGTAACTGCAATTTTATCTGCATTTACAACTACTACATAATCTCCACCATCAACATGAGGTGTATATGTTGGTTTATCTTTACCCATAAGAATAACTGCAATTTCTGTTGCTAATTTTCCTAATATTTTTCCTGTAGCATCAATTTCATGCCACTTTCTTATAACTTCTTCTTTTTTTTGTGATTTTGTATACTTATTCACTTAAATTCCTCCTATATATTTCGTGAATAACGGTCCTTTGTGGGAAAGGATTATAGATTTATTCTATAATATTTATACTATTTTGTCAAGTTATGTTTTTTTGAAACTAATTGACAATTTTCGTCATTTTAAATTGATATAATATAAGAAAAAGGAGTATTTAATATGGGAATATTTGTAAGAGTAAAAGATAGACAAACTGGAAAAATTCGTGAAGTCTTAATAGATGCCACTAATTCAAGAGATGCTAAACAAATAGCAATGGAAAAATTTGGAATAGCTTATGAAATTCTTTAATTAAGGAGTTAAATTATGAAAAAAATTTTATTAATTATTTTTGCTATTATTTATGTTGCTTCGCCAATAGATATTATACCTGATGTTATACCAATTGCTGGGCAAGCTGATGATCTCATTGCAATAATAATGGCCATAATGGCTTTAAAAAATAAATTAGATTAAAAAGGAGTTACAAATGTAACTCCTATTTCATTAAGGCTAATGAACCCATTGGATCCCATGGTTTTAATATTATTGGTTCTTGTTCTATTTTTTCTCTTAAATTTTCTGGTAAATATTTCTTATTAATCACAACTTGGTATGTAAACTTATCCATCCATTCATCAGTCATAACGAAATATCCCTTATTTCCTGGTTGTTCTCCCCAACTATTTTCAACTTTCCAACGATTAGGTTTAGAGTTTACTAAATTAACACCTGATAATACCATTGCATGTGTCATTAAACTTTCACAATAATCTAGTGCTATTTCTTTTGACATAGAAAAGTCTATACCAAAACTCTTATCTACTTCAAATATATCTAAATCCATTAATCCTAATTGTCTGTCTGAACTTTGTCCAACATCACAACCAAACCAAACTGTAACACCATCTTGTAATTGTGAAATTGTAGCTTGTTTTAATTCATCCATAGTAACATTTAAATATTTAACTTGTCTTCCACCAAGAACATTTCCTAGATAATCTACTGTAAATGTTCTGTGATATGGTTTATCTTTAGTTGGTGCATTAATTAAGCTAATATAATCATTCAAATTAATACCAACATATTTATCAAAGAATTCTTTAGGTGTTACATCTATATCTCTATGAAAAATTCCATCTTTATCTTCATATTCGAAAGTAAATGTTTTAGGTGGTTTTCCTAAACTAACTACTAAGAAAGAATATATTTCATTTAAAATATCATCTTTTTTTTCTCTAATTTCTTCTAAAGTCTTTCCTTCTTCATTCATAGTTCTTAAAATTTGTGCTGATTTTCTTAATTTTTTATTTAATAAATCATCTAATCTCATAGAACTTGTACTATGGAAAGCTTCAGGCATTGCATACTTAGGAACTATTCCATATTTTTCAATTAATGAAGCTAGCATATCCCATTGTCCACCATCTTGTTGTGGTGTTGCTAATAAGAAATGTACTAATCTTGAATCTAAATCTTCATTTAAAGTTTTAATTATATTTTCTAAAAAATAGTTTGATTTTTCTAATTTATCATAGAAAAATGTATATGTTTGTGATAATTCAAAATCTTTCAATTTGTAT
Source organism: Sneathia sanguinegens (assembly GCF_001517935.1). Lineage (NCBI taxonomy): Bacteria > Fusobacteriati > Fusobacteriota > Fusobacteriia > Fusobacteriales > Leptotrichiaceae > Sneathia > Sneathia sanguinegens. The sequence continues at coordinate 460 of NZ_LOQF01000004.1, read as the reverse complement.
TCTTTATTTAATTTATGTCTAAAAGTATTAAGTGCTGCAAACATCCAACATCTTCCAGATTGCTTTTGATTTGCAACAGCACCTGTTTTAATGTCAACTGAATAAATATGTTGGTCTCTTATTTGTGCTTCAGTATTAAATGTTGCATTATTAATTCCATTTTTACGAACAGAATTTTGTAAAACTTTTAAATTCTTTTTTTCAAAAGAAACTGAATATCTTTCAATATCATTTAAATTAATCTTTTCCATCTTTTTCCTTCCTTCTATGTATAATTAATATAATTAATAAAAAAAAATGGCGTCCTCGGATGGACTCGAACCAACGACCCTTTGGTTAACAGCCAAATGCTCTAACCAGCTGAGCTACGAAGACACCTAAACTTGGCAGTTACCAATCTTCCCCATTACTGAGTATTTTAGGCGTATATAGGCTTAACTTCTAGGTTCGGTATGTTGCT
>NZ_LOQF01000003.1 GCF_001517935.1 Sneathia sanguinegens | reverse complement strand
CTTTCGATATTCTTTTCACCTTTTTTGTCTTTTCTTAACATCTTGTTTGCTTTTCTTTTCTTAGTGTCCTCGTCTTTATTGACAATCACTATATTACCAAATTTATACTCCTTTGTCAATATCTTTTTTTCGTTTTTTTTATTTTTCTTTTTTAAAAATGCTACAACCCCCTAATTTTAAAGGGCTGTAGCTCTTTTATTTTATTCTATATTATTTTTTATTTATCTTAATTATGAATAAGCATAAACTCCATTTCTCCCTTTATTTTTATTCTACCAAATGATTTTGGTACTATAAAATTAGTTCCTTTTGCTATTTCTATATCATTTACACTTCCTTTACCTTCTATAACGCAGATAATATAAAATTTTTCAAATTCTATATTAAGCTCATTTTTGACTATATATTTTGTAATAGAAAATTTTTCATTATTAATATATTCAATTTTATCACCTTTTACTATAGGTTTAATTTCTACCTTACTTTTATCATATGGGCAAGTAACAACATCTATGCTTTTTTTTATGTGCAATTCTCTTTTCTTACCATTTTGTAATCTATCATAATCATACAATCTATATGTTATATCACTATTTTGTTGTGTTTCTAATATAAGTGTCCCTTTTCTAATTGCATGAACTGTTCCAGCAGGTATGTTAAAAAAATCTCCTTTTTTTATTTTTTTTATTCTTAGAAGCTTATCCCACTCCTTATTATCAATATATTTTTTAAATTCTTCTTTATTTTTAGCATTATGTCCTATTAAGATATCACTATCCTTATCACAATCTAATATATACCAAGATTCAGCCTTACCATTAGGTTGTTGTTCTGCCACTCTAGCATAATCATCATTTGGATGAACTTGTATGCTTAAATTGTCTTTGGCATCTATATATTTTATCAGCAAAGGAAAAACACCTTTTAATTCTTCGCCAAATATTTCACGATGTTTATCCCATAATTCTTTTAAACTTAAACCTTTATATTTACCATTTATAACCTTACTTAAACCATTTTCATTTGCACTTACTAGCCAAGCTTCTCCTATATGATCACTATTTGACATATAACCATATTCTTTTTGTATTCTTGTACCACCCCAAACTACTTCTTTCATATATGGTTTTAAAAAAATTAATTCCATTTTTCACCCCTATTTAAATTTATATTATTTCAAAATTTCATCGTATATATTATATCACATTCTTAAAAATCTCTTAATAAAATTAAAAACTAAAAAATATCCAAAAATTTTTCACATTTATTTTTTTATTATTTAATAACTTTTTTATTTTAAATTTTAAAACAACCAAAAAATATCTAAAATGCGTCTATTTAACTTTAAATTTTTTTATGTTAATATTTTAAAATAAAAAAGAAAGGAAATAAAAAATGAAAAAACTTATATTTTTTTCGCTTTTATCAGCTCTTAGTTTTTCTCAAAAAGCTCAAAGCTTTATTGAAGGCAATATTAATACAAAAAGTACATTTAATAACTCATTTCATTATCAAGATACTGATACAGATGAAACTCTTAAAGGTGAAATAATCGTGCCTAATTCAGGAATAACTTTTGGTGCAGAATTACAACACCGTTCTCAACTTTCAGTTTTTCCTTATGTCTTAGAACCTACGGGTGTTTTTGAAAAATTAGAAAAAAACTTAGATTTTATGGATAGCAATGCCTATATAAAATTTAAAAAAGATAATTTTAATGCAAAAGTTAAATTAAATAAAAATCTTAAATTAGGTCTTGATTTTGATTATCAAAATTATTCTTTACCTAATATAGAATTTGGTATAAATACAAAATCTTCTTTTCCATTAATCAAGCAAAGAAATTATAGTCCAACATACACAACAATAAAAGCTTTTGTACAAAAAGACATTTGGAAATTAAAAGATGTACGACTTGATCTTGAAACACAACATCAAATAGACAAAGATACAACTTCTCTAGGTTTGCAATATTTCTTAGCTAGTGCTTCAGCAAGATATACTGATATTAAAGATGTTAAATTTTATGCAGAAGCAAAATTAAAATATCAATTTGCAAATACTTATCCTATTTGGGATGAAATAGAAAGTGTTCATGTAGATTGTGGTCACAACCATTCACATGATAATAGCTCAAATTCAAAAAAAGAAGAACATGACATATTTACTCATTTTCATGGATTTAGACAAAAAAGTTCTGAAACATATGAAATGGCTAAAGATAAAAAATTCATAGAACAAAATAAGTTTGCTCAGTCATATATACTTGCTTCAAAATACACTGGAATAGATAATTTAGAATTAATTGGAAAAGTAAAATTTTATCATGGTGATAATTCTGAAAAAGGTAAAAATTCAATATATGAAATAGCTGGGCTTGCTTCCTTTGTTACAAAATACACAGGAATAAAAAATTTAACTATAAAAAATGAATTAGTTGGTTTTATTGAAAAAGATAAATTAGAATCAGGTGTAAATTTTATTACAAAAGAATTAAAAGATACAATAAATGTAAAATATTGCCACAATTTCACCGATAAATTAGAATTTTGCCCAGAAGGTCAAACAACCTTACAACTTAGAGGAAGCTCTAATCATGCTTTATTTATATCACCGAAAGTTACTCTAATATACAAACCTACTAATAAGTTTACATTCGAAACAAGTGTTGAAGATAAATTAGCTTTTAGCTTAAATAAATCAACCAAAAATTATATAGAATTAAACAATAATATAGTTTCTACTAAATTCAAAGTGAAATATTCTTGGTGAAAATCTATTTTATATGCTATACTAATTTGAGGTGATAAAATGGAAAATAATTCTTATTTTGATGGCGGCATACTTGGCTTAATTGGTATTAATATTTTAGCTTTTCTTTTAACTTTATTTTCTTTTGGTTTAGCTTTCCCTTGGGCTTTATGTTTATATTATTCTTGGCATTTTAAACATACTGTTATCGATGGAAAAAGATTGAAATTTGTTGGTACAGGTTCAAGCTTATTTTTAAATTATATTATATGGCTTATATTATTTATAATAACATTTGGAATATATGGCTTTTGGATTAGTATAAAATTTAGAAAATGGGTAGTTAAAAACACTCATTTTATATAAAACAAATAGGTAGCACTTGCTACCTATTTTACTACTATATTAACTAATTTATTTGGTACAACAATAATTTTCACTACTGTCTTTCCTTCAATTAATTGTTTTATTTTTTCATTTTCTAAAGCCATTTTTTCAATTTCTTCTTTTTTTGTTCCTATATTTAGCTTAAATTCTGATCTTAATTTACCATTAACTTGTATTACCATTGTAATTTCAGAAACATGTGTTAATTTTTCAATATATGTAGGCCATTTTGCATTGTAAATGTACCCCTTGCAACCACACATTTCCCATAATTCATCAGCAATATATGGTGTAAATGGTGCTATCATAAGTATAAAAGAAAGTATCGCTTCTTTATATACCTTTTCAGTTTCACTACTCATATCATTTTTATCCAAGACTTTTTGCTTGTATGAACTAATTTCATTTAATAATTCCATAATAGCAGCTATTGCTGTATTGAAATGGAAATTATCTTCCATACTTTCTGTAACCTTCTTTATTGTTTGATGAACTTTTCTTTGTAAATCTTCATCAGCCTTGCTTCTTTTTTCATATGATATTTCACTATATTGTTTATTTAAAATATCTTTTGTAGCTACAACTATATTATATATTCTACTAATAAATCTATATGCTCCAACAACACCATTCATATTCCATTCTAATTCTTTTTCAGGTGGTGCTGCAAAAAGTGTGAATAATCTTGAAGCATCAACTCCATATTGTTTTGCTAATTCTTCTGGATCTAAACCATTATTCTTTGATTTTGACATTTTCTCCATTTTAACAACTAACTCTTCTTGTGTTGCCTTCGAATACGCCTTATTATCCTTCAATTCTACATCTTTTTCAAATAAGTATTTTCTTGTTTTTGTTGAATAATATGAATTAGATAAAACCATACCTTGAGTAAGCAATCTTTTAAATGGTTCATTTGTAGATACATACCCTAAATCTCTTAAAACTTTATGTAAAAATCTTGCATAAAGTAAGTGAAGAACAGCATGTTCTATTCCTCCTATATATTGAGAAACTGGCGTCCATTTATCTGCATCTTCCTTTGAAAATGGTTCATTTTCATTTTTAGAATCTAAATATCTTAAATAATACCATGATGAATCAACAAAAGTATCCATAGTATCTGTTTCTCTTCTACCTATTTTTCCATTAGGTAAAATTACTTTTTTAAATTCTTCAGAAGTTTCTAGTGGATTTCCCTTTGTTGAAAAATCTATGTCTGTTGGCAATTTAACTGGAAGATTTTTTTCTTCTTCCAAATAAATATTACCTTCATCATCATAAATGACAGGTATAGGAGTTCCCCAATATCTTTGACGACTTATTAGCCAATCATGTAGTCTGTAATTTACTTGTTTTTCACCTTTATTAATTTTTTGTAACTTTTCTAATATTTTTTCTTTTGCAGTTTCATTAGTTAAACCATCAAATTCATCTGAATTCATCATTAAACCTTTGCCTGTATATGCTTGATCAACATTTGTTTCTTCATTAGATATAACTTGTTTAATTGGTAACTTATATTTTTTAGCAAAAGAAAAATCTCTTTCATCATGTGCAGGTACAGCCATAACAGCTCCTGTTCCATAGTCAAGTAAAACATAATTTGCTACATATAAAGGAACTTTTTCTGAATTAATAGGATTTTTTACATATAAGCCAGTAAATACACCATTTTTTTCTTTATCTGTAGCTTGTCTTGATATTTTATCTTCATTTATCATTGCTTCTATTTCTGCTCTTAATTCAGGTTTTTCTTTTAAAATTATCTTTTCAACTAATTCATGTTCTGGTGCTAATACAACATATGAAACACCATATAAGGTATCTACCCTAGTTGTAAAAATTGGTATTTCTATTTTTTTATTATCATATTCTAATTCGAATATAACTTTAGCACCAACAGATTTACCTATCCAATTTTTTTGCATAGATATTACTTGTTCTGGCCAACCTTCTTTTAATTCTTCATGTCCTGATAGCAACTCTTCTGCATAAGCTGTTATTTTAAAATACCATTGTGATAATTCTTTTTGAACAACATCTGTTTTACCATGACGCCAACATTTTCCTTGTTCTACTTGTTCATTTGCTAAAACCGTATTACAATCTGGGCACCAATTTACATATGATTTTTTCTTATACACTAGGCCCTTTTTATACATTTCTATAAAAAACTTTTGATTAAATTTATAATATTCAGGCTTATAAGTAGCAATTTCTCTACTCCAATCATATGAAATTCCCATAAGTTTTAGTTGTCTTTTCATATTTTCTATATTTTTTGCTGTCCAAACACTAGGTTCTGCTCCATTATCTATAGCTGCATTTTCGGCAGGTAATCCAAAAGAATCCCAACCAAAAGGGTGCAACACATTAAAACCTTTCATTTTTTTATATCTTGCAATAGCATCCCCTAATGTATAGTTTCTTAGATGCCCTGCATGTAATTTACCTGATGGATAAGCAAACATTTCTAATAAATAGTAATTTTCTTTACCTTCAACAAAATTTTGGCTCTTGAAAATTTTAGCTTCTTCCCATCTTTTGCCCCATTTTTCTTCCACTGAAATCGGTGAATATTCCATATCTAGCTCCTTTTTTTTACTTTTCTTTGATTATATCACTATTTTCTATATTTTTCTATTCTATTATTTCATTTGTAAATTGGGCTTAGTAGTATAATAAAAAGCCTACACCCTTTGAAAATTAAGGCGTAGGCTTTATTTTTATAATTTAATTTCTAATTTTATAAGTTTCATCTGTTAATAATCTAATGTAGTATTTTCCATCAGCACCTTTAGATATTTCATATCCTTTATTGAATAAACTGATATGATTTAAAGCTGCAAATATTGCAGAAATCTTTGATGAATAACCTTTTGTTAATTCAGGTTTTTCCCTCTTTGTTGTTTGTGTTCTGCATTTATCTTTTTTTAATTTCTTAACTTTTTCTTCAAATTCTTTTTTATCTTTTTGTTCTTGTTCTTTAGCCTTTTCTATATAATTTTGCAAATTAGTTTTTGTATAACCATTTCCAAAAGCTGTCCCACTTAAAAATAAAATACTTGATAAAGCAATAACTACTGTTCTTTTTTTCATCTGTTCTCCTTTTTGATATTTTTTTTGACAACTATTAATGTCTTTTACTATTATAATAAAAAAATAAATAAAATGCAATATAAAATTTAATTTTTTTCTTTTTTTGTTTTTTTCTACCTCTTATTTAAAAATATCTCGTAAATACGCATTTTTATGAATTATGCCAGAACACTCGCAACTTTAGTCATGAGATGAAATAATTAAATACATATGGTATAATATGGTGATAAATAATGTCAAATATTAATTTTATAAGAGAAAAAGAAAGTATTAATTGATGATATTGAAAAAAATATAATAAAAATTGATACTTTTAAAGTAAAAGCTAGTCAACTAAATCATAGTACAAATGAATATGAAAAGAATTAAAAAGAAAAAGAAATTAAAAATTTTGTTAAATTGCATAAAGAAGAAGAGGTATTATGAAAAAATTAACGATTAAAGATATTGCTAAATTGGCAGGTGTGTCATTTAAAACAGTTTCTAGAGTTATTAATAATGAAGATAATGTAAAGGAAGAAACAAAAGAAAAAGTAAAAAAGATATTATTAGAGCAAAACTTTAGTGTGAACTATAACGCTAAAAGACTTGCTAGTAGTAGTACAAGACAAATAGGTGTAATAACAAATACGAAAAGTAATGAATTAAGTAAGAACTATATTATACTACATCACATATTAACCTTTGCGAAAATGAAAGATTATACTATTATAGTACATGAAAGCTTAGATAAGGTTAAAAGAAATAGTTTGGGTAAAATAGATAAAGGGTTTTATGAGGGTATAATTTTTTTAAATCCTAAAAAAATGGAAGATATAGAAGAGGTTATTGAAGATAAACTTCCAGTTATAATGTCAGGCATTAGCGATAAGTACGTTTGTGTTGGAACAGATCAGTATGAAAGTGGATATATCGCAACGATGTCACTTATAAGAAAAGGGTGTAAGGATATTGCTATAATACTAGATGATCCAGATACTATAACTAACAAAGAAAAAGTTAGAGGTTATACTGATGCTTTAAAAAGTGTTGGATACATGATAAATTATGAAAATATACACTATAATTATAGAACTAGTTCTGATGTTGAAGCTTTAATAACTAAAAAGTATCTAAAAGATAGTTTGTATGATGGAGCATTAATAGGTAGTGATGTTTTAGGGTTAGGTGCTATAAGAGCGATTAATAAATTAAAAATTCCTTGTCCAATGAATTTTAAGTTTATAACCTTCGGTAATACTTTTATATGTAACGAAACATATCCAAGTATGAGTTCAATTAAGCAAAATTTTGAAAATATAGCTAAAAATTTAGTGGATAAGATAATTGAACTTATAGAAAATAAGGATATGCCTAAAAGTATGGTTATACCAGCGGAAATTGTTGAGAGAGAATCTACAATATAAATAGTCATAAAAAATGACTATTTTTTTATTGACAAAATTCTAAATTGAGTTACAATATAGTAGAGAATGACAACGAGGACAAAAAGGGTAGATACAGTTTGTGCTAATACATACTAACACTATTGAAGCAATACAAGTAAAAGCGATAATGAAGATTTGCCATCAATATCTAAAAATGAAAGGAAAAAATTATGAAACAAAAAATTTTAAGTAAAATTAAAGAAAATGGCTTAGTTGCTGTTGTTCGTGGTACAGATGATATTAATGCTGTAGAAATTTCAGAAAAAATAATAGAAGGTGGAATAAAAACTATTGAGCTTACATTTTCTACTAGATATGCAGATAATGCGATAAATAAATTAAGTAGAAAATACCATGATGATGAAAATATTTTAATTGGTGCTGGTACTGTATTAGATGATATTACAGCAAGAATCGCCATATTAAATGGTGCTCAATTTGTTGTATCGCCTCATTTTGATAAGAACATTTCTAAAGTATGCAATAGATACTCTATTCCATATTTAGCAGGTTGTGGTAGTGTTACAGAAGTTATATCAGCAATTGAAAATGGGTCTGATATAGTAAAAATATTCCCTGGAGGAGTACTAGGATCCAGCTTTATTAAAGATGTACATGGACCTATTCCTTATGCAAATATGATGCCATCAGGTGGCGTAAACATCGATAATATGGATAAATGGATAAATGCTGGTGCATACGCTATAGGTATAGGATCTGCACTAACAAAAGGGGGTATAGATAAAATCGTTGATACTACTAAAGCATTCGTTGAAAAATATAACGGGATAAAATAAGGTAGGAGAAGTGTATAATAAAGTGTGTAAGTTATAAAATAATTTATGCACTTTGTTTTTGAATTGTAAATAAAATATCCCCAAAAACACTCTAATGCGTTTTAAAGAACGAATTTATACTAATCATAATTTTGTTGATTGAAATAAATTTTATTCATTATACTAAATATAAAATTAATTTCAAAAAAAAGGAGTATTGCTACACTCCCTAAAATGTAATTGTTTAAAATAATAATAAAATCAAAAACTATATTAAATTTTTTTATTTGAATAATATTTTTATTATAAATTTTGTAATAGATATTAACCAATAACCTATTATTAATATGTTTGTTGTCTTAAATTTTATATTTTCTATTTTCCAATTATTAAATTTTAAATCATTTATTATAAGACAAAATAATGCTATAAATGAAATAAAATCATATGGATTAGGTTTTAATATAGGTATTAAAATAATAGTGATAAAAATAAATAATATATTTAAATATTCAAATTTTTTCATAAATTTAAACTCCTTTTTTTAGTATTTTTTTAGTAAGATCGTAACATATTTTTTTTTATTAATCAATATCTTAAAAATACTATAAAATCGGTGTTAATTTTATAAAAATTATATTAAATTTATTTTTTTATGATGAATTGCAAATAAAATATCAAAAAAAAATCCCTCTAATCTTTAAAGATAGAGAGATTTACGCACTATAATTCCTTATACCCATAATTTGGTATCTTAGTCCATCTATTTTTTAGGTGCTTTGCAATTGACTTAGGATTTCTTTCTCTTGTAAATATTCCTTTCTTATTACCTTGAACTCTAAATAGGCCGTATTTTGTTTGGAAGTCTGCATAATTCCATGTTTGTTCTCCTATAAAGTATGGTAAACTATCGAAAACTTCTTCATTCATTTTATAATACTCTATTTGAAATTCTTCAGAAAAAGGTGTCATTTCATCTATATCATGTATACCAGCTATAGTATCTACACCATATTCTGTAAACATTATTGGTTTATTTGGATATTTTTCATGCCATAAATTTAATTCTTCTAGCATTTTTTCTCTAGCAACTTTTAAATCTCCTAAATTTACATACCAACCATAATATCTATTAAGGCAAAGTACATCACATAAACTACTAGCTAGACATTTATTTACTGGTGCTAACATAATATTTGCAAAAGTACAAGGTCTTTTTTGCTTATCTAATTTTCTAGCTAATTTAAATAATGGTTCAAAATATTCATAAGCCCCTTTTTCTGCAGTAGATGGTTCATTTGCTATAGACCACATTACAACACAAGCATAATTTTTATCTCTATCTATTAGTTCTCTTATCACTTGTTCATGAGCTTCTTTTGTATTTATTTTTTCCCAAGTATTCTTTTTTTCAGTTGTTCCATTTAAATCAAACCCAAAATTAGCCATAAGACCAACAGCTGTTGTTTCATCTATTACAACAAAACCTTCTCTATCAGCTAATCTCATCATTTCCTCAGAATATGGATAATGTGATGTTCTAAATGAATTTGCACCTAACCACTTCATTCGATTAATATCAGATACATTTAAAACTTCATCTAAGCCTCTTCCATGTATATATGAGTCTTCATGTCTACCAAATCCTTTAAAATAGAATGATTTTCCATTAATTAAAAACTTATTATCTCTAACTTCTACAGTTCTTATTCCAAACTCTTCTGTATATTCATCAATAACTTTGTCATCATTTGATAATAGTTCTACTTTTGCTTTGTATAAATATGCATTTAATGGCTCCCATAATCTCACATTTTCAATTACACCATCAATTGACACAACATTATTTCTTTCATCTAATATACTTATTTTTAATTTAGGATTTTCAACATTTGTTTTTACATCAAAACTTACTTTAGCATTATTTTTATTAACTTCATATGTAATTACTATATCATCTATATGTTGCTTAGGTTTTATCCATAATTTAACAGGTCTATGTATACCTGCATAATTAAAGAAATCAAAATTTTCATCAACTTTTTCTTGACCATTTTCATTACTATAGTTTCCAACGGGTAATGAAGTATAGTCTAACTTATTTGAAACAATAACTTTTAATCTGTTTTCCCCTTCTTTTACATATTTATTTATATTAAATTCAAAAGGCGTAAAACCACCTTTATGTGTCCCTACTAATTCATTGTTTATATATACCTTTGCAATATGTGTAACTGAACCAAATCTTAAAAATATATCGTTTAGTAACATCTCTTCTTTTACCAAAAAGTCTTTTTGATAAATTAAATTTCCTACATAATTTTTCTTATCATGTCCTACCACTTGATCATTAAACGAACCAGGAACAGCTATCATTTCTTCTTTTTCATTCTCAAAATTAAATTTCCATATACCTGATAAATCTATTAAATCACGTGTTTTAGTTTGTAATGGATATAACATATTATCACCTCATTATAGTTTAGCTTGGAATTGATTAGCCCAAACATTTTCATTAAAATATTTTCCTTTAAATTCTGATTTACCTAATAGTTTATCTACTAATTGGTTAATTGTTTCCTTGCAATCAGAATATGCATTAATGTAGCACTTTGCCATTGTTAAGTCATGTAAATGATTTGTAAAATTAAATGAAACAACAACAGTAGGTACTTCATGAACAAACCAAGGTATTTCATTTGACATAGGTCCACTATATTTAATTCTCATATTATTTTGTTCAGCATACCCTTTAACATCTACAAATACTAATGCTAAATCAACTTCTTTTTTGTATTTTTCTACACTTCCTTTAGCACGAACTCCTCTATCATTTAAAGTTACTATGAATCCTTCTTTTTCTAATTTTTCTACACATAATTTTTCAAATTCTTCGTTTGGTTTATATATTCCATTCTTTTCACCTTCTATTATGTATAGTCTTACTCTTTTGTGTTTTTTATTATTAATAGGCAAAACATTTTTTGTGTCTTTAATTAAACTTATACCTTTATCTATAGCTTCTTTTTGCATTTCCTTATGCTCTTTGCACCCAATTACATCTAAATCTTTTAGACTTCTTTTAGGTTTTTCAATATTTAGTCCTAACTTTGCCTTAAGACCTAAAATTCTTCTTAATGCATCATGTAATCTTTCATTTGTTATTACACCATTTTTATACCCATTTAACATATAGTTAAAGTCTTCATCTATATCATTGAAGAATAAGAACATATCGCATCCAGCTGCTATTGCCTTAGGTACATAGTCTTTTCTTTGCATACTAGAAGTCATACCTAGCATATGTGATGCATCCGTAATAACTAAACCATTAAAGTTTAATTTTTCTTTTAATAAGTCTTGTATTAATTCACTTGCTAATGTTGCTGGTAACACATCTTTATCTTCTAATCCTTTAACTAAGTATTTTTGATAATTAGGTAGTGCAATATGACCTGCCATTATCATTTCAACACCGTTATTTATATGAGTTCTGTATACTTCTCCAAAACTTTTTTCCCAATCTTCTATACTTAAATTGTTAATTCCTAATACTAAGTGTTGATCTCTTTCTTCTATTCCATCTCCAGGGAAATGTTTTATGCATTTTATAACATTGCTCTTATCTAAACCTTTTAAATATGAGACTGTATGTTTAATTACAACATCTGTATCTCTACCATATGCTCTTGTATTAATAATTGTATTTCTAAAGTTTTTTATTATATCTACACAAGGATCAAAATTAACATTTATTCCTAGTGCTTGTTCTTCTACTCCACTAACATACCCAGCATTATATGAAACAGTTTCATCTCCACTAGCTTCGCATTGTGCAGCTGTTGCTATATATGTACCATCGCTACAAGCACCATCTCCACCTGAATCACAGTTAGCAGCGACTAATAGAGGTATTTTCGAATATTCTTGTAAATCATTTATTAAATTCATTACAGCTTCTTTATTACCACCTTGATATCTTGCACCTCCTATATGATATTTTTCTATAATTTCCTTATTTGTTAAATCTGTTTCAGTAAATTTTCTATCTTCTAGACTGAAAAGATTAAAGAATAGTTGCCCTATTTTTTCTTCATCACTCATTGAATTTATTGTATTTTCAACCCATGAAATTTGTTTGTCACTCAAATTATATGGTTTTTCTTTTAAATTAACTGTTCTTGGCATCTAAGTCACCTAACTTTCTTTCATATTTTTTTATATATTCAGCATCTTTGTATTCATCTTTCAAAAATTTTTCTAGGATATGGTTTATGAATAAATCCCAACTTTTATTTTCTTCGTTTACTATTATAGGGTACATAAGAACATTATTTTCTTTTGCAGACAGTATATCTCCTGGTGAATCACCCATCATCACTATATTTTTAGGTTCATACCCTTTATCAATTAAATATTTAATACAATCTTTCTTCGTACCTTGACTTTGACCCATTACATAATCTACATAATCTATTAATCCAAATTTTTCCCATTCGTCTTTTATAGCCTCATTATTTGCTGCTGACACTATTGCTATATCCACATATTTTTTTATCTTATGTATTGCATCTTTAACGCTAGAAAAAGGCTTAGCCATATATTTTATACTTTCTATTTTTCTATTAACTTCATTGCTCCATATAAGTGCCTTTTCTAACTCACCACTCTTTTTTTTGGAAATTTCTTTCTCTAAAGACTTATTTGATAACTCATTTGTTGAATTTATCCATGCTTTCAAATCGTTTAAAGGTTTATTTATACTATCAAACACTAAGGAAAGCCCAACAAATCTGTTTACTCCTCTTGTTTTTGAATAAAGATTTATCTTATTCCATTTTTTTAAAAATTCTTCTTTTTCTTTTATATTAAATACTTTTACAGCAATAGGTCCAAAACAATATATATGTTTGTAATTCATAGTATCCATAGCACAACCATCTGAATCTATACATACAATTTTCCTATTTTTCATTTTCTACCTCTCTACGTTTATTTAATTTTTCTGTATTTATCATAACTTGCTTTATACCTAAAGGATATATAAATAGTAGTACTACACCACATAAAATACAACCTACTCCTTGTGCTAATGTGTATATTGAATAAATACTATTACTTACACTTACACTTTGTATTACTTGACTTGAATTATATCCTATATATGATAATATGAATCCTGTCATCCCACCAGCTAATGCTTGACCTAACTTTCTAGCAAATGAATATACAGCATATACTGTACCATCTTCTCTACAACCTGTTCTAACTTCTTGATCATCTATTATGTCTGTTATAAAGGCCCAAACTATTACATTAAAGTATGATGTACCTAGTGCACATAGTACAAAAAACGCAAAGAATATCCATGCATTATTAAGTCTTAAAAGGTATAGAATTATGAATATGCCTCCTGATATTAATAGACCTATTGATCCTGATGTCTTTTTACCTATCTTTTTTACTATTTTACTTGCAATAGGTGAGACAGCAAATGTTAAAATTGCTCCTATCATACCTGAATACGCTAATACTTCTTTATTTTTAAAATAATCAATATAAATATATGCTGATAAACCACTACCTAACATTGTTGTTAATAAATATATTAAAGATATTACCAAAAATACTTGTAATGATCTATTAACTTTTAAGCTATTTCCTATCTTCTTTACTTCTTTTAAAAAACTCTTTTCTTCTTTATTATACTCACAAATTTTAACTTTTACTCTTTCTATAGAAAATTTATAGCAAAACATATAGAATATGAATGATAAAATTGAAAATGCTAAGGCTAAAATTGTAAATCTTTCTGGGACTATTACATTTTCTAACTTACCATCTATATACTTTTCAACAAATATCACTTTAGGAACTATATATGAGATTAATAAAATTGATATACTTGCTCCTACACTTCTATATACTGATAATGATGCTCTTTTTTCACAATCTATAGTTATAACTGAAGCCATTGATCCATACGGAATATTTATTGCTGTATAGCATATGCTTCCCCAAAAAATGTATGTAACAAATATATATGCTATTTTTATAGGCATAGAAAAATATTTAACTACATATACAAATAGTAAAAATGACGATAAACTTACAAAAGGTGCAACTATTTTTATCCAAAATCTAAATTTACCTTCTTTTCTTGGTTTGATTACGTCAACTAATCTACCCATCCCTATATCAGTAAATGCATCAACTATTCTTGCAGTTAAAAATAGTAATCCTACTACTGCTCCTGATATACCTAATACCTTAGTATAGAATACCATTAAATACATCATTACAAATATAAATGACAAATCATTTGCTACGTCACCTGACATGTATGCTAATTTATCTAACATACCAAACTTTCTATATTCCATATATTATACCCCCGAATATGCACTGAATCCGCCGTCAATAGGTATTATTACTCCTGTAATAAAACTTGCTTTTTCATTATCTACTAAAAATTCTAATGCTCCTAACATTTCTTCTGGTTCTCCAAATCTTTCCATTGGTGTATTTCTTAATATCTTACCTGTTCTTTGTGTTGGTGTTCCATCATCATTAAATAATAACTTTTTATTTTGATTAGTTACTAAAAATCCTGGTGCTATTGCATTACATCTTACGCCTACTTTGGCTAAGTGTACTGCTAACCATTGTGTAAAGTTATTTACACTAGCTTTGGCCCCTGAATATGCAACTATCTTTGTTAATGGTGTGTATGAGTTCATACTTGATATATTTATTATGCTACATCCTTTTTCCATATCTTTTGCAATTACTTGTGTGGGTAATATTGTTCCTAAAATATTTAAATCAAAAACAAAACTTATACCTTTAGGATCTAAGTCAAAAAAGCTTGTACCTTTGTTTTCTTTATCGTAGAATTCTTGGTCTGCTGTTGCTTTTGGATTATTTCCCCCAGCACCATTTATTAATACATCTACCTTACCTAAATCCTTTTTTATATTTTCATAAACTTCTTCAATATTTTTTTTATCTAAAACATTACACTTATATGCCTTAGTCTTTAGCCCTTCTTTTGTAAATTCTTTTTCATATTCTTTTGCTTTTTCATAATTTAAATCTAGCATCGCTACCTTAGCACCTAATTTTGCAAAATGTTTTGCTATCATTGAACAAATTACACCTGCTGCTCCAGTTACAACTACTACTTTATTTTTCATTTTTGCCCCCTTTTAATTTTTCACACATTTCCCATAATCCATTTATATATGCTACTCCTAACGCTCTGTCATATAGACCATAACCTGGTTTACCTGTTTCTCCCCATATCATTCTTCCATGATCTGGTCTAAAGTAACCTTTGTAGCCTAAATTATAGTATGTCTTAACTATTTCAGAAAAATCTAAACTACCTTCTTTCGTTATATGACCTGATTCTTCAAAGCTTCCGTCCTCTAGTATCTTTATATTTCTTAAATGTGCAAAATGTATTCTTCCTTCACTACCAAATTCTTTAACCATAGCTATATAATCATTTCTAGGATCGCATCCTAAACTTCCAGCACACATTGTTAAACCATGGTGTTTATCAGGATATATATCTAAAAATCTTCTTAAATTATCTCTGCAAGTTATTATTCTTGGTATACCAAATATTGAATATGGTGGATCATCTGGATGTATTGCCATATATACATCATTTTCTATAGCCACTGGTATTATTTCTTTTAAGAAGTATTCTAGATTCTTCCATAATCCTTCTTCTCCTAATTCTTTATACTCATTAATTAACTTTGCCATTTCTTCAACACTATATGATGAATCCCATCCAGGAAGTGCTAATTTTGTAGGGTCAAGTTTTTTTATTTGATCCTTATAAAATACTAAACATGTTGATCCATCTTCTCTTTTATGATCTAATTCACTTCTTGTCCAATCAAATACAGGCATGAAATTGTAGCATATAACCTTTACTCCTGCTTTTGCACATCTTCTAATATTTTCCTTATAGTTTTCTATATATCTCTTGTAGTCTCTTTTACCTAATTTAATATCTTCATGTACTGGTATACTTTCTACTACAAGGAAATTAAGTCCTACTTTATTAGCCTTTTCTTTTAAATCTAATATATCTTCCATAGGCCAAACTTCTCCTACTTTTACGCTGTATACAGCCGTTACCACTGTATCTACATTTGGTATATGTCTAATATATTCAACTGGTATATTATCCTCGGTACCGTACCATCTAAATCCTATTTTCATTCTATCTACCCCTTTTTTCAAAATATCTTTTTGCGTTATAATAACAAATATTCTGTATCAGTTCTTTTAACATATCCATATCTTTTGGTATTTCGTTTTTTTCTACTAAATCAGCAATGAAATCACACAAAATTCTTCTAAAGTAATCATGTCTTGTATATGATAAGAAACTTCTTGAATCTGTTAACATACCTACAAATTTTGAGAATAAACCATTATTTGCTAAACATTTCATTTGTTTTAGCATACCTTCTTTAGTATCATTGAACCACCAAGCAGCACCAAATTGCATATTTCCATTGTTTATTTGAAAATTTGCTATAGTGCTTGCTATCAAATCATTATACATAGGGTTTAAGTTATATATTATCATTTTAGGTAAACTGTCATTTTCTACCATTTCATTTAATAAGCCATTTAACTTGTATGCTAAATTTGTATCATCAGTAATTGAATCAAATCCTGTATCATAACCTAACTTTTCAAAGTATTTCTTGTTATTATCTCTGATAGCACCAAAATGTATTTGCATAGTCCAATCATATTTTTTGTATTCTTTGCTTAAATCTACTAAGAGCCTTGTCAAATATTTATTTACTTCTTTTTCACTTAATTCCTCTTTATTTAAAGCTTTCTTAAAAATTTCTTTTACTTCTTCTAAACTAGCCTTTTCAAATGGCATATATGTTAGTCCATGATCACAAACACAAGTACCATTTTCATCAAAATATTTTATTCTTTCACTTAATGCTCTAACTAAGTCCTCATACCCCTTTATTTCATATCCTACAACAGAAGGAATTTGATTAATAAAGTTATAGAACTTAGATTTACCTATACTTAATGCTTCATCGGGTCTAAATCCCGGTAACACATTAGTTTTAAAGTTACTTTCACGTATTAATTTATGATATTTTAAATCTGATATCGGACTATCAGTCGTACATAAAGTATTTACATTAGATATTTCTATTAACTTTCTTGGACTATACTTTATACTATTAACAGCATCCCAAATAACGTTTGCATTTTTACTTGTTAATATTTCATCTATATTGAAATATCTTTTTAATTCTAATGCATTCCAGTGATAAAGTGGATTTAATATACACTTATCAAGTGTACTAGCCCATGCATAAAATTTTTCATAATCTGTCTTATCACCTGTAATATATTCTTCACGAATTTCATTCGCCCTCATAGCACGCCATTTATAGTGATCACCATTTAACCAAATTTTAGAAATATTAGAAAATTCCTTATCTTCATATATTTCTTTAGGGTCTAAATGACAATGGTAGTCATAAATAGGTATATCTTTCGCATATTCAGTGTATAGCTTATTAGCCAATTCACTGTTAAGCATAAATTTCTCCATATCTAATTTCATTTTTGCCTCCTTTTGTCCTCGTTGTCATTATCTACTATATTGTAACTCGATTTAGACTTTTGTCAATAAAAAAATAGTAATTTTTTTTATGACTATTGTGAGATAAAGTGTACAACTTAATAGAAATAGATGAAAAAAAGAAGTTAATTCAAAAGAAATCTAAAAAATGTGAAAAAGCCCTGCTTAAAAAACAGGGCTAATAAAATTGAATTTTTGCGACAAAATCACTTTTACTTGACAGACTAAATTTAATTATTCTAATTATGCTTCTATATCTTTCAAAGTCATCATCATAAAATTTTGCTTTTTTTATTTTTCACAATCAAAAAAAGCCTATACTCTCAATAAAATTAAGGGTTATAGACTTTATAACTCTGAAAACCTATTTTTATATAACTTTTGATAATTTCTTCCAGCTATCATTTTTCATATCATCTACATATTTTTCGTTATTAATATATAATTCATCATTTACATCTCTTACAAAGCCAAAATTATATCCATGTCTTTTGCAAAAATTTTTAAGAACTTTAAATTTATTTCCAACTTGTATATCAATATTTTTACTTTGACCTTTATATTCTCCACCTTTTGTTTCTATTAGCCAAATTGTTCCATCTTTCATTTCGACAACATAATCTGGATAAAAAAGACTTTCTTTTCCCAAATTAGTAATATACACTATTGATAAATATTCAGTCCCTTTATCTCCATTTTTATAGAAATACTTAACATTTTCAGAACTTTCACAATATTTTTCAAACAATCTTTCAGGCTTACTTCTTATTCCTTCAACTATCATACTTGTATTATATCCTTTATATACATTTGAATTCATTATTTCTACATTTTTTGAATTAGGTATAAAGTCATAATATTCTTCTTTTGGAATATAGAAGTAATCTTCTTTAGCTTCTTTTATTTGTTGTACACCACTATCTTGCAATTCTATTTCTTGAAATTCATAAAATACTTCTTTTAACTTATCAATATTATTAATTATGAAAGTATAATATTCACTTAATTTTAAATTAAGTAATTTATTTGAATTAATACCATAGCCTTTTTTAAATAAGGTTCTTAAAATTTTATTAGTTGTTTCATATGAAAGCCCCATCGTTTTTTTCAATTCATTTGTATTATGTTGCAAATCTATACCATGTAAGTGTGTATCTATCTTTATATTCATTTTTGATATATCTTTACTTTTTGTTATTTGTTCAAAAGTTGTATATTTTCCTTTAAGATATGTCTTTGTAATATATTCTCCAAACTCATATCCATATATTTCTAAAATCTTTTTATTATTTTCCTTTATCGTTCCTAATTTATACTTTTTCTTTAAAAATTCATAAATATTTTTTCTAACTTTTTTTTCATCTTGATATTGATAGTCATCTTTTCTTGTTTGCTTTATTAATTTTATTTCCTTTGCGTCATTTTTCAAAAATACTTTTTGTTTTTCACAACCTAAACCTGAGTTAATAACTTCTAATTTATACTTTTCATCAAATGTGTATAAATATGAACAATCTAATATATCATCTTCATAATGTATTGCCCTAGGCATTCTTCTTAGTCTACCTAAAGTCTGTATTTCAAATGTTTCACTCATTTTTTCTCTTAATTTTACCAAAATTTTCGCTCTCGGACAGTCCCAACCTGTTGCAATTGCTTGTTTAAATAAAAGAAAATCTTGTTTTCCATCAATATTCGTTATATCTTTTAGATTAATTATACCTATTTTTTTAGATTTTTCTTTTTTATCTGCTGATGAAAACCAACTAGAAACCAATCCATTTTCATAACTGTATCCCATTTCATTTAATTTATCTTCTACTTGTTGTATAAGATCATCATTTAAGTTAGGAAATTGAACTAAAACTAAAGGGTTAATATTCTCTCCTATTTTTCTATATTCTTCTTTTACTTGTTTTCTAATTTCATTTGCCTTTTCAATTAATATATTCGTTTCATGTTGTATATCATCTATTTCAACTTCATTTAAATCTTTATTAATATACATAAATTTTGTAATTAAACCTTCATTAATTACATCTTCTTCTTTTATTTCATATATTTCACCAATAGATTTTGGATTAGGTGTAGCCGAAACTCTTATTTCATATTTAGCATTTATACTATTTATTATATCATCAGCTTTTTTAGTATCATTATTATGTTCTTCATCAATTATTATTATAAACGGAAACTGTTGTGAATGTGCTTCTGCAATTCTTTCAAACAAATTCTTTCTTTCTGTGTCTGAAATTGCAATATTACCCCTTTTTGTAATTTTTTCCCAATTAATAAAATATGTTGTATTCAATTCAAATCCATTATTTATTATACTGTCTATATCTCCAGTCTTTAAATTAGGACAAAATTTATTCATTTTTTCAAGAGATTGCTTTTCAAGTTCACCTTTACCAGGACACAACCAACAAAATACTGCATCAGATATATCAAGATATCTTTCAATAAAGTTTAATAATATTATTGTCTTACCACTACCAGTTGGACTTTTCACTATTATTCTTCTATTTGATTCTGAATCCATAGTTTTATCTATTAAAAAATCTACCGTTCTTTCTTGAAAATCTTTCAAATTTATTCCTATCATATTTCTCCCAACTCTTTCAATTCATTTCTATAATATATTTCTGGAACCTCTTTTATCTTTATTCTCTTTTTTTCTACTATTTTTTGTTCTTTACCACTTAACATTATTCCACTCATAATATATACTGAACTATCACAAGAACTTTCTTCTAATACTTTTTCGACTTCTTCTTCATCGTAGATTACTTTTACTTCTTTTCCTTCTTCCAAATTTACCATTTCTTGTATATGTTCATTTAATTTTTCATATACTTCTTCATCTGATTTTGATACATAATCTACCTTATAGTATTTTAAATTATGTGGTAATTCTTCCTGTATATTACTAAGTCTTTTATATGTTACATCTTCACATATATTATTTTCATTATTAGTACATAATATATACTTACGATTCCCTCCATCTTCAACATTAAGCTTTGCCACTGCATGTCCTGTTGTACCTGATCCTGCGAAGAAGTCGAGGATTGTGGAGTTTTTGTTAGAAAAACTAAGAATATACATTATTAGTTCTATCGGCTTTGCATAGTTAAATTTATCTTTACCAATTAAATTTACTAATGTTTTTGTTCCCAAAGAATTAGGATAATCTCTTATTTCACTTCTCATTATTTGTCCATTTTCATTTAATCTTTGCTTTATTTGTAATGAATATTTTCCATCAGCTATTTTTTTAAATCTAATATCTCCTTTTTTTAATAATTCAAGAAATTTTTCTTTTTTATATATCCAAGAATTTTCTACTAATTCTCCATTAGGAAATTCAATTTTATAAATATTTGAACTCCCTTGTCTATTCCTTGCAAATGTATCCCAAAAATATTTACCATTATCATCTGATTCATTATAACGCTTTAAATATTTTTCATCAAAAGGAACATAAAATCTATTTTTTTTTGTTATATCTTTAGAATATAGCAATATATATTCATGATCAGTTGAAACATACTTAGACATGCTTCCACCACCTTTTCTGGTAGTTCTTGTAAAATTAGCTATAAAATTTGCTCCTCCAAAAATTTCATCACATAATAGTTTAAGTTGAAATAGTTCATTATCATCGATACTTATATAAATAATACCATCATCTATCAATAACTCCCTTGCTATTCTTAATCTTTTCTCCATAAAACTTAGCCACTTACTATGTGAATAGCCATCTGTTTTGTCTACATATTGATCATTATAAATAAAGTCCTTATTACCTGTATTATATGGTGGATCTATATATATTACATCTATTTTCCCCTTATGTGTCTTTTCTAATAGTCTTAATGAATGTAGGTTATCTCCTTCTAGTAAAAAGTTATATGCTTTTTCTTTATCTTTTTCTATTTTTCTTTCTTCTACTTCTTTAAATACTGGTATATTTGTTTTTAATTCTTCATCTACTTTTTCACTATGTTCTTCCCATACTAATCCATATTTCTTTTCATTTAAGGCTTTCTCAATTTCTGATATTATTCTAATATCTTCATCTTCTTTTCCTTCTTTTAATTTTTCTAAATAATTTAAAAGTTTTTCTCTTCTTTCTTTTGATATATTCATTTTCCACCTTTCTAATATGAATATGAATTTCTCATTTCTTCCATAATTTCTAATTTACTAGAATAATCTAAATATATAAATACAAGCATTTTATACACATATTCCATATTTTCATATAAAATATCTAAATCTATGACTTCTCTTTGTTTTAAATAAAATTGTTCTTCTCCTTTATTTGTATAAGGATATCTCACAAAAGTTAAATCATTTGTTTTATCATATA
Organism: Sneathia sanguinegens; assembly: GCF_001517935.1. Classification (NCBI taxonomy): domain Bacteria; kingdom Fusobacteriati; phylum Fusobacteriota; class Fusobacteriia; order Fusobacteriales; family Leptotrichiaceae; genus Sneathia; species Sneathia sanguinegens. The sequence goes on along the minus strand of NZ_LOQF01000003.1, from coordinate 111,791 downwards.
TATTTTTTATAAAATTATATATTAAATTTAATCCTGTTAATAATTGTTCCGAACCTTCTTCTTTTTCCATTCTTTTTTTTATATATTCATATAATTTATTTAAATTGTGCCTATATTTTGAAATAGAAATATCTTTTTCTTCTGAAATTTTTTCCATCACTATAATTATAGCTTTAAAATATAATTCTATAGTTTGAATAAAGCAAAATAATATAGGAAAAATCAGCCTATCTGCATCTCTATTTTCATAACATTCAAAACATTCTTCTAATGTTTTTTTACTAACAAAATAATAAGAATCAGCTAAAAATATTAATTTTTCTTCCTCCGAGTCAATAATATCTCTCATATTCCAACTTAAATAAGCTGTTCTATGTATTCCTGCATTATCACTAAATAATGATTCCATATTTTGACTCATTTTTTCTACTTTTTCAGCATATTCATTTATATCTATAATATCGATATTTTCCAAAAAATCTTTCATATTAACCTCTTTTTTATATTCATTAAGTTTCTATATCTAAATTTTTAAAAAAATAATTTATACGATGTCCAATAATTAAATTAAAATTTAACTCTCTATTTTATAAATTTTTTGATTGTATCTATATAAATTATAGCTAATCTTATTTTTGCCCATATTGCTCATTCTTTTTTAGTATAATTGCCATATCTAACCAATCTTTAATTATTTCTATACTATATTTCTCCCAACTCTTTCAATTCATTTCTATAATATATTTCTGGAACCTCTTTTATCTTTATTCTCTTTTTTTCTACTATTTTTTGTTCTTTACCACTTAACATTATTCCACCCATAATATATACTGAACTATCACAAGCACTTTCTTCTAATACTTTTTCTACTTCTTCTTCATCGTAAATTACTTTTACTTCTTTTCCTTCTTCCAAATTCACCATTTCTTGTATATGTTCATTTAATTTTTCATATACTTCTTCATCTGATTTTGATACACAATCTACCTTATAGTATTTTAAATTATGTGGCAATTCTTCTTGTATATTACTAAGTCTTTTATATGTTACATCTTCACATATATTATTTTCATTATTAGTACAAAGAATATATTTCCTATTTCCACCATCTTCTTTATTAAGCTGTACAACTGCATGTCCTGTTGTACCTGATCCTGCGAAGAAGTCTAAGACTATTGAATTTTTTCTGTTGAACCATTTATTTAATTGTTTTATAAGTCTAATAGGTTTTTTACCATTTTTAAAATCCATTTTCCCTTCTTTTTGAATATTCATCATATCTGAGTAAAAATCTTTCCACAATGCTCCTCTTATTGTAACTCTTTGCAATTTTGGATCATAATCATCAGAAAAATTAATATTTTCTTTAAGCGATCTTAATTGTCTTATTTTACCACTAGATGTTGTGGTTAATAAATATTTCTCATATTTTAATATCTTTTCTTTTTCTAATTTTTCAATTATATATTCTGGAATCGCAATACTACATGCCATTTCTTGATATATTATATCTGAAATATCATTATAAAAATATTTTTGTATTTCTTCATTTATTAATATACCTTTTCTTATGCTATTATTTGTAATCTTTTCATTATCTAAAATATTATATTTTTGAAATAATTTAAATATCTTCTCATTATTATTTTTTATGTATTCATCAATTGTGTATATATAGTATTTATTATCTAAATTTAAAATTATTTTATTAAAATGATTGTCCCAAATATCTGTTTTTTCGTACAATGGTTTTCTATCTATATATATCTTTTCTATATTTTTACTATATATAAAAATATATTCGTGATTCTTAACAATTCTTCCTTCTTGTGCTGACTTTACTTTCATTCCTTGTGTTTTGGATAATTCTACACATATACTTGAAACAAAATTCTCTCCCCCAAACACCTCATCACAAAGTAACTTTAATTGTGCTTGTTCATTATCATCTATTGAAATGAAGATTACTCCTTCTTCTGTTAATAATTCTTTTGCTATTCTTAATCTTTTTTCCATAAAACTTAGCCACTTGCTATGTGAATAGCCATCTGTTTTGTCTACATATTGATCATTATAAATAAAGTCCTTATTACCTGTATTATATGGTGGATCTATATATATTACATCTATTTTCCCCTTATGTGTCTTTTCTAATAGTCTTAATGAATGTAGGTTATCTCCTTCTAGTAAAAAGTTATATGCTTTTTCTTTATCTTTTTCTATTTTTCTTTCTTCTACTTCTTTAAATACTGGTATATTTGTTTTTAATTCTTCGTCTACTTTTTCACTATGTTCTTCCCATACTAAACCATATTTCTTTTCATTTAAGGCTTTTTCAATTTCTAATATTATTCTAATATCTTCATCTTCTTTTCCTTCTTTTAATTTTTCTAAATAATTTAAAAGTCTTTCTCTTTTCTCTTTTGATAAATTCATTGTTTATCTATTCTCCTATTATTTATTTTTTAATTATCCTCACCTTTATTTCATTTACAACTTTGCAAAATCAATAGCTTTTTTGTGTAACAAATTCTTTCATTACAGTTTTTTAACCCTTTCAGTTTCTATGTCATCAATTTCAAAAGAACCGTCATTTAATTCATCGAGTCTTTTTCGGAGTTTACCCAATAAGTCTAGCATTTTGTATTTATCTTTCTTTTCTTGTTCTTTATCAAAATATACTGGCTGGTTTTTATAGTCTATTTTATAATATGATGAATATAAATCTAAATTTCTTCATTTATTTACTACTTAATTTAAATATTCAATTCTGAAATTTTAACATTATATCTGTATTTTAATTTACTTTTAATTTTATTTGAAATTTCTAAATATAGTTTTTTTATTTCTTCTATCTTTTTAGGTTCTTTATCTCCAATATATGAAAATTCTATTTTTGTATTTATAAATAAACTATCATATAAATCTTGTAATTTCTGTACTTTTTCTGTAATTTCATCATCTAGTCCCAATTGCTCTGCAAGTATATTGTCTATAATATATCCATTTTCATTAAGTAACCACATTGGATATAAACCATATTCTAAATCAATTCTTATTGTTTTCATTTCATGTTCCCCTTACTTGGATTAGCTCCTATAATATATCCATTTTTAGATATAGTTATTGCTATATATTTTCTCTTCCCATTTAGCTCTATCTCATATATATCTCTCGGAAATTTACCAGTTCCTTGTTTTCCAACTATTTTCCCTACTTTTATTGCATAAATAATTACTCTAGGTAATTGATATTTATCTATTCCTATCAATTTAAAGTCTTTTTCATGTTCATTTAATATATGTCTAAAACCAGCTCTTTTATTTCCCTTTTCTAACCAAGCTATATTCCCATTTTTCTGTCTCATTATTGCTATAACATCTTCTTCTGTAAATTTAACACCACTTCGTCTAAGCTCATCCATCAAATGCTCTGGTTTTAATGCTCCCTTGGTATTTTTATATATACCACTATTACCTGCACCTATTAGATTACACCTCTATGTACTTTTGAAGTATAAGGTTCAATGGGGATAAGCTCTGTTCTACTTTTATATTTATCAAATATACTATCTGGCATTGTTCCATTTATAAATATTTTTTGAATATACTAAACAGTATTCATGACTTACTGAAATATACAAACTTTGATTTTTAGAACTATTTGTATTCCTTGTAATACTAGCTATAAAATTCTCTCCCCCAAATATCTCATCGCAAAGTAACTTTAATTGTGCTTGTTCATTATCATCTATCGAAATGAAGATTACTCCTTCTTCTGTTAATAATTCTTTTGCTATTCTTAGTCTTTTTTACATAAAGCTTAGCCACTTACTATGTGAGTAGCCATCTGTTTTGTCTACATATTGATCATTATAAATAAAATCCTTATTACCTGTATTATATGGTGGATCTTATATATATTACATCTATTTTCCCCTTATGTGTCTTTTCTAATAGTCTTAATGAATGTAGGTTATCTCCTTCTAGTAAAAAGTTATATGCTTTTTCTTTATCTTTTTCTATTTTTCTTTCTTCTACTTCTTTAAATACTGGTATATTTGTTTTTAATTCTTCGTCTACTTTTTCACTATGTTCTTCCCATACTAATCCATATTTCTTTTTATTTAATGCTTTTTCAATTTCTGATATTATTCTAATATCTTCATCTTCTTTTCCTTCTTTTAATTTTTCTAAATAATTTAAAAGTTTTTCTCTTTTTTCTTTTGATATATTCATTTTCCACCTTCAATAATTTCTAAATCATTTTCATATTCTTCTTCTATTTTCTTTTCTTCTCCTGGGATACAATATGAAAGCATTGTTTCTTTTTGAGCTTTTAACATTGTTTTAAATAATGGTATTATATTATCATTATCATAATAATCTACCAACTCTTTTGATGTATTTTCATCATAAAAATTAATTACAAAAGGAGCATACCCTTTTTTCACTAATAAACCATTCATCATAAGTTGTGCTGTTCTCTTATTTCCATCTCCAAAAAATTGATGCTTAAATAATTTTAAAGCTAATTCAATATATTTTCTGCCCTTATTTTCTTTTTCATTTTTGTACCAACATTTTAAAACATCAAATTCATATTCTAGCTGAAATGGAAAAGCCACCTATATTATCAAAATTTTCATTAGCTGCTACATATCTATTTATCATACATAAAATATCTTTATCAAAATATAAGTCATCATAATACAATTTATCTAAAAGATAATCTAATCCATTTTGAATTGATTTAACTAATATAATATCACGAGCATTAGCTTTAACTTTTAAATTTGAAATTGCTGCTACCGTTTCTGCAAAAGTCATTTGTGAACCTTCACCTTTTGATAATACAAATATAGTATTATCATATTCTTTATTTAAAATAAACATTGCTCTTTTTTTATCAATTTTATACATACTTTATATTTCTCCCATTTTTTATTATTCCTATGTATCTTTTTTATTTTACCATTAATTGTTTACCTAATCAATTAAAAAAGCACCCATTTTTTGGGTGCAAATTCAATTAATTTTTATTCTCTTTATTCTCTTAGAATTAAATATTGCAACTAGAGCTACTCCAACATCTCCAAACACAGCTCCCCACATTCCTGCTTTGCCTAAGATACCTAAAATGATTATAATAAATTTAACTATAAGTATTATACTTATATTTTCTAATACTATATACTTCATCTTTTTGGCATTTTTTTTCAAATAAACAACATTCATCAAAGTTTCAGTATTAAATACTATATCTGAAGCTCCTATAGTTACATCACTACCAGCTTTCCCCATAGCTACACCTACATCTGCACTTGCTATAACTGGGGCATCATTAATTCCATCACCCAAATACATAATTTTTTGCCCTTTTTTATGTTCTTCTAATATTTTAAGCTTATCATTAGGTAATAGATTATAGTAGCACTCATCAATAGTTAATGAATTTTTAACTTCCATTGCTGAAAGTCTATTATCACCTGTTAGCATAACTATATTTTTTATACCATTTTGTCTCATTTGTTTAATAGCTTCTTTAGTATCTTTTTTAACTTTATCTCTAATATAAATATTAAGAACATATTGCCCATTAAAGGCAACATTAACATTAGTTCCATATTCATCCTTTATATTCTTCGCACTAGCTGGAATCAATACCTTATTTTTTTTCATCATAGCATCATTTCCAACTAAAACTTCATACTTTTCAGTTATTAATTTTATACCTTGACCTGCTATTTCTTTTAGGCTTTTAATTTGAATATCTTGACCAAAAGTCTTATCTTCTTCAGGATTATTTATACTAAATTCATGATTATTACATAAATCTTCCTCAAAATGTCCTATATGATGTCTATATTCATCAACATACATTTTCCCATCCTTATTTTCCCCATGTTCTTTTGGTTTATGACAGCAACCACAATGTTGACAATAGCTAATAAATTCCATATATACATCATCATATTTGACCTTTGTTAAGCCATATTTTGCTTTTATAAACTCTATTATACTTTTGGCAATGGGATGATTTGAATTATTTTCTGCAATATAAATATATTCAAAAATTTCTCTTTCATTCAAATCACGCATATTATCATAATATTCATTTATTTCTGCAACATGGAACTTACCTTCTGTGATTGTTCCAGTTTTATCCAAAAAGACCGTATCAACTTTTTCAACTGTATCAAAAATATTTATTGCCTTAACTAAAATCCCTTTTTTAGCAAGTGATCCAACACCAGTAAAATATGTTAAAGGTATACTCAAAACCAAGGCACAAGGACAAGATATTACAAGTAAGACTATACTACTATAAAGCGATTTTTCAAAAGTAATTCTTTGTGTAAACAAAGGTGGTAGTATAGCAACTAAAATAGCTAATATTATTATACATGGTGTATACCAATTAGAAAATGTTGTTATAAATTTATCTGCCTTCGTTTTTTTATGCATAGAACTTTCTATTAATTCGACTAATTTAAACATTGAAGAATTTTCATACTTATGTGTTACTTTAAGTATAATTTTAGAATTCATATTAATAGCCCCTGCATATACTGCTTCACCTATTTCTATTTGTTTAGGCATACTTTCACCTGTTAAAGCTGCCAAATTAAATTCTCCAGATCCTTTTACTATTATTCCATCTAAAGGTACTTTTTCTCCAGGTTTAACTAATATATAGCTACCTTCCCTAACATCTTCTATTTTAACTTCTTCAAAGTTTTCATTTTCATCTAAGATAACATTTGCAGTATCTTCTTTTAATTCTAATAAATTCTTTATATCTTTTCTTGAATTTATAATAGCAATATTTTGGAAATATTCTCCAATAGCATAAAATACCATAACTCCACAAGCTTCTTCAAATGAGCCTATACAAAAGGCGGCTATTGTCGATATACTCATAAGTACTTTTTCATCAAAGAAATTTTTTCTTATTATACAATTATATGCTCCTATTAATATAGGTAACCCTATTATCAAATAAGATACTATATATATGGGATCAAAGAACAAATATAGATCATAAGGAACATACATAAATTTTTGCAATATTTCTACAATAAATGCTATGGCAAAAAGAACAAATGAAGTAATAATAAGATATTTTTCTTTTTCTAAATTATTTATTTCATGATCTGCTTCTATATCTGCCTTACTTTTATTAGGTTCTAAAACTTTAACATCAGGTTCAATTTCTTTTATGTCTTTTTTAACCTTTGCCATGTCCTTTGTAGTTATTATCATTGTTTTAGTTGCAAAACTTATGCTAACTTCTTCTACATATTCTTTTTCCTGTAAATATTTCTCTAATTTTATTCCGCAATCTGCACAATCTAATCCTTCTAGTCTATATTTTTCCATATTTTTACTTTGCCTTTCAAACTAATTTTCTAGTAAATTATACATTATAAAAAAAAAGAAGTCAAAACTTCAATATTTATTTTGCTTCCTTTTCTTCTTTAGCTTCAGCTAATACTTGTCTACCTCTATATAGCCCTGTTTCTAAGTTTACTCTATGTGGTCTTCTTACTGTTCCATCAGCTTCAACTATAAATGAAGGTGCTGATATCCCATCATGTGCCCTTCTCATGTTTCTTTTTGCTTTAGAGGTTCTCTTCTTTGGTACTGCCATTTCGAGACTCCTTTCGTTCTTTCGTCAATATAAGAATTATACATAATTACTGATTTTTTGTCAAGTAATGAAAGGATATAAATTTAGGGAAAATATTTCAAATAATTCTAATTGATAAAAGTTAAGTCTTGTAAAAGATAACCTCATTAACTGTATTATATTAATATTTTCTTATATTGTAAAATATATATTATTTATAGTACTATTAATTTTATTTATGATTAGCTAACTAAATTGTTTAACCATGATTTATTCATATATTTATAATAGCATAAGCAAGCTCTTAATATTTCTGCAAATGAAATAGATACAAAAACATAATATATTGGAAAATGTAAAATAAAGGCTGAAATATATCCCATTGGAACAGCAAAAACCCAAGAACCTATTATAGATTGATACAATACAAATTTTGTTTCTCCTCCTGCTGTCAATGCACCATTAGTAATAGTCATATTAAATATTTTTATTGGTGCAAAAATTACCATAAAATACATTACTTTTTTTGTCATTTCTAATGAATATGGACTTAATTTAAAAATAGTTAGATATAGATTATTAAATAACAAATAAATACAACCTACTATAAGAGGTGCAACACTTGCTAATATCAATATTTTTTTAGAAATTATATATGCCTTTTCTTTTTCATTTTTGCCTAAATAATTACCTACAAGAACACTAGAGGCAGTTGAAAATCCACTGAAAAATCCTATTATAGCTCCTTGTATAGGAAACATTATTGTAACTGCTATTGTTTGCTTTGTCCCCATATAACCATATATTGAGTTTGAAATACTATCTGTTGCTATAAAGCTAATATTTTCAACTAAAGTTGGTAGGGTTAATTTCCAATATAGAAGAATATCTTTATCAAAAGTTAAAAATTGTAAAAGTTCCTTTATGCTATATGACCCTATTAATTTTTTCCCATAAACTATGCTCAGTAAAATTATACAAGAAATAGTTTGTGAAGATGTAGTTGCAATTCCAGCTCCTAAAACACCAAGTTTTGGAAAACCAAATTTACCAAAAATTAAAATATAATTAAATAATGTATTTACACCAAGTCCTACAATTGTTGCATATAGTGGAATTTTAACTATTTTTGCATTTCTTAAAATGGTTACATATATTATATTCAAGAAAAATGGTATATACCCTAAGGCAATAGCCCTATGATATTTTATTCCAAGGGATATTACTTTTTCATCATTCGTAAATAAAGTCATACAAAATCTAGGAAATACCATAGATAAGATAACAAATACCAAGACTAAAACACTTCCTGCAAACATTGTCATACCTTGTATTTTACTAATCTTTTCTGTTTGTTCGCTTCCTATTAATTGTGCTGATAAAATACCTAATCCTCCAGTTAAACCTATCATAGTAAATAATAAAATGAAAAAAATCTTAGATCCTAAGCCAACTGAAACCACCGCTGTTGTTCCCAAAGTTCCAACCATTATTTGATCAAAAATATTGAATAGTGAGAACATAATACTTTGTATTGCTACTGGTATTGCTAATTTAAATACAGATTTCCACATAATTCCCCCTCCGTTCCATAAATATAACACATATATAACATCATTTCAAGTTTTTTGTAAATGATTATTGACATAATTCTGTGCTTGTATTAAAATATAAATATATTAAAGAAAAGAGAGGGATAATTATGGCAATAATTGGGAAAAAAATTGAAGATTTTACTGTTAACGCATATCACAATGAAAGTTTAGATGTAATTAATTTTGAAAAAGATATTAAAGGACATTGGTCATTATTTTTCTTTTATCCTGCAGACTTTACATTTGTATGTCCCACAGAATTAGAAGATTTACAAGACCATTACCTTGAATTTGAAAATCTTGGTTTCAAAGTTTTTTCAGTAAGTACAGATACACATTTCTGTCACAAGGCTTGGCATGATACATCAGAAAGAATTAATAAAATTACATATGCAATGATAGGTGATAAAACAGGAGAATTATCAAGAATGTTTGATGTTTATGATGAAACAACAGGTTTAGCTAATAGAGGTGCTTTCATCTTAAATCCTGAAGGTGAAATAGTTGCTTGTGATATTACAGCTGATGGTGTAGGTAGAGAAGTCAGCGAAATATTAAGAAAGGCTACAGCTGCTAAGTTCATAGCTGAACATCCAGGACTTGTATGTCCAGCTAAATGGGAAGAAGGTAAAGAAACACTAGAACCTGGTTTGGATTTGGTAGGTAAATTATAATGCTTATAAATAACGAAATTAAGAAGCAATTATCTGAATATTTTAAACATATAACTAGACCCGTACGAATACATACTAAAAATCCTAGTGAAAATTTAAATAGCTTTTTATCAGAAATTGTTTCATTGTCTAACAACTTAAGTATAGTTCAAGATCCTGATTTACCATATCGTAATAATTCATTTGAACTTTATGATGTTGATAAAGCAACTGGAATAGTATTCTCAGGCATACCTGGTGGACATGAATTCAATAGCTTTATACTTGCAATTCTATCTATATTTGGCTTGGGTGAAAAATTAACAGATGAACAAAAAGCTAAAATTAAGAATATAGACGAAAAAATGGTTATAGAGGTTTTTGTAACTTTATCTTGTACTTTTTGCCCTGGCGTTGTTCAAAGTTTAAATAAAATAGCTTTAAATAATAGCAATATTATTGTTAATACAATAGATGGTAATGAGTATATAGCAGAAGTTCGTGAAAAAAGAATTGTAGCTTCTCCAACGGTATTTATCAATGGTGAATTTTTAACTTCTGGTGCTCAAAGCACAGATAAATTAATAGAAATAATAACAGATAAAACTATGAGTTAAACTCATAGTTTTTTTTCTTGACTTTTATTTAAAACTACTGTACTATATAAGTATATAAGTTGAGAGGAGGAAGATATGGTTTTTAATTCTTCAAAGCCCATTTATTCTCAAATTTATGATATGTTAATTCGTGATATCATTAATGGAAAATATAAATGCGGCGATAAGATTATTTCTATAAATGAATTTTCAAAAAAATATGTTGTAAATCAAAATACTGTAATACATGCCTATCGTGAATTAATGTATGATAATATTATTATTTCAAAAAGAGGTTTAGGTTTTTTTGTAACAACAGATACAAATATTATAAATTCTTTTTGTGAAAAAAGAATCGATTCTTTAATACTTTCTTTTTTAAAAGAAATTAAAAATTGTGGTTTTTCTAAAAAGGAATTATTAAGAAAAATAGAGGAGGTAAATTTCGATGATATCAATTAACAATTTAACAAAAAAATTTAAAAATAAAGTTATACTTAATAATTTAAATCTTTTTTTAGAAAATGGTAAAATCTTAGGTCTTTTAGGTCCTAATGGTTCAGGTAAAACAACTCTACTTAAAATTTTATCTAACACTTCGAAAGCCGATAGTGGTTCTATTATAATAAACAATGAAAAATTATCATATAAGACTAATGAGTTTGTAGCTTTTTTACCAGATGTTCCTTTTGCTGATACTTCAAACACAATAGAACAAAGTATCCTTGAGTTCAAATATTTTTATAAGGATTTTGATGAAAATAAAGCAAATAATTTACTAAAAAAACTTAATTTAAATAAAAAAGCAAAAATAAAAACTTTATCTAAAGGAATGCTAGAAAAATTACATTTAATATTAATTTTATCTAGAAAAGCAAAATTATATATTTTAGATGAACCTATAGCTGGAGTCGATATAGTAACAAGAAATGAAATTATGAATTTATTAACTGAAAATTTAGAAAGTGATGCTTGTGTAATAGTAACAACACATTTAATTCATGATATTGAACAAATTTTTGATAAAGTTTGTTTCCTAAAAAATGGTCAAATAGATAAAATATATGATGTAGAAGAAGTTAGATCTACTAAAAATAAATCCATAGAAGAACTTTATATTGAATATTTTGGAGATGATAATAATGATTAAATACTTTATTTATATATTTAAAAAAGATTTTTTAACTCTTTTGGGAACAGCAATTTTATTATTGATTGGAAATTTTTCATTACAATATACACCTGCTATTAATTCAGGTTTATTTAAATTTATTGTATTTATTCTTTATTCAATATACATATTCTTTTTAATTTATCGTTGCATAGAATATGTTACAGCAGATTTATTCAATAATAGAAAATATTTCACCTATACTTTACCTTTATCAAAGTATAGTATTCAATTTGGTAAATTACTTTATGCCTTAGTTTATTCTATTATTATGGTTTCAACATTGATATTTATAATATGTATTTCAAAAAATAATATGGAAATTTTCAATATTAAAACGACTAATATTATTTTATTCATATTTACAACTAGCTTTACCTGCTTATTTATTTATTCAATAGCAAATATTTCATTTGTACTTGGAAAAATATTTACTAATAGCAAAATGGTCTGTGGCTTTTTAGCTGTTATACTAATAATATTTGCAATTGTTTTTGATACTAATAGTGTAACCAAATTATTTACTTTTTTTAATCTTGAAAATGAAACAATAGCAATTTTAGTAATTTCAGCTATTCATTTAGCTTATTCTATAATTTTGACTTTTATATCTTCTTATTTGTTAGATAAAAAGCTCGAAGTTTAGTTGATTTTTAAAAAAAGTATTGTATAATTATAATGTCAAAAATAAAACTTAGGAGTGATATTATGCTTAAGAATGTACTATTACCAGAAACTATTTTGCTAGATGTTGATGCAAAAGATAAAATTGATTTATTTAATAAAATAACAGCTTTAGCTAAAGAATTAGATATTATTTCTGATGAAAATAAAGTTATAGAAGAATTTTATGCAAAAGAACAAAGTTCAGAAACTTATTTAGGTACAGATTGTGCCATACCACATGCAAGAAGTAATAAGGTGTTAAAAAATACAATTTTCTTTGTTCGTGTAAAAAAAGCTATAAGATGGTCTGATGAAGATAATGCTAAATTTATATTTGCAATTTTAGCAAAAGAAGCTGATGTTGATTTACATATTGACATGCTAATGGCTGTATCTAAAAAAGTGTTAGATAACGATTTCTTAAACTTAATAAAAGTTTCAAATGATAAAGATGAAATTTTAAATGCATTTAATAAATAGTAAAAAAGGGTTTGCTCTGTTGTAGCAAACCCATTATTTTATTTATTCATTTTTAATTTTGCAAAATTTATAAATGAAATAGTATATGGCACAAAACCACTAATATTTTTATCAAAAGCTATAATATTTTCAGGATCAGCTATAAATACACTTCCACAATCTGCAAGTAATATTCCCCATGCTTTATTATATAATTCATTTCTCTTATTTCCATCCAATGTTACTTTTGCTTCTTTTATTAATTCATCATATTCTGAATTATTAAAGTTTGTAAAATTCTTTTTATAACTTGTCGTATATCTTCTATAAACAGCATCCTTATCTAATTTACCAGTGAAACCAATTAAGGTTAATTCATAATTTCTATTTGCATATACATCTTGTAACCAACTTGCCCATTCAATTTGAACTATATTTACTTTTGCTCCAACTTTTGCTAATTGTTGCTTTATAACTTGTGCTGTATCTGTATACATTTTGCTATTAGTTGGCACCTTTAATTCAAATACCATATTTTTTAATATACTTGTGTCACCATTTCTATCTTTATCTAATAATCTACCATTTCCACTAAGTACATTATCTACTATCTCTTTTCTATTTACTGCAACACTTAATGCCTCTCTTACATTTTTATCATATTTCTTATTATTTATTCCTAGAATAAATAGCATATTTCTAGGTGTTTTAACAACATTTTTGTCCTTTATTTCTTTAAGTTTCTTAGAATCAAGATTATATACAAAATTCAATTCTCCACTTAAGAATTTTAAGAATATTGTATCTGTATTTGGCATTATATTAATTTTAACTTTTTTTATGCTTGGTTTTTCTCCCCAATACTTATCAAATGCCTTTAAAACTATCTTTTGTTCCCTCTTATATTCATCAACATAATATGGTCCAGTTCCAATAGCTTTATTTTCAATATTAGAATAACTTTGCTCGTCAACTATAGGAGTTATTAAATAATAAATTAAAGAAGCATCTTTTTTTTCTAATTCAATTATTACTTTATTTCCTTCTTCTTTAACTGTTTTAATATTTTTAAAAGCTGGCTGTAATGCCAATTCCCTCATTTTATTTATTGAAAATACAACATCACTTGGTGTTAATTTTGTATCATTGTGAAAATATACATTATCTCTAATTTCAAATGTATAAACTAAACCATCATCTGAAATAGTATATTTTTTAGCAATAGCTGGTTCTACTTCTCCATTTGGTGTTTGTTTCACTAATCCTTCATAAACATTAAACATAATTTCTTCTGTTGAACTACCCACAAATTTATATGGATTTAAACTGTCAATATCTACTGGCATAGCCGTATTGATATATTTACCATTTCCAAAATTAGAGCAGGCAATTAATAGTGGGAGAAATAAGATAAAAAATAGTTTTTTCATTCTTTCAATCCTTCCTTTGTTTTTTTTTATTATATCATATAAAAAAAAGTAAAATAAATATATTTTTAAATTTTGCATAATTTACTTTACTTTTTTTCTCTTTTCATTTTTCATTTATCACATTGTAAAACAAAATATTTTCTATTTTCTTCTCAATATTCTCTCTATTATTTCAACTTCATTCTTATTTCTTAATTTCAATACTTTTGTTGTTTTATTAAAAAATGTTAATTTTATCTCTTTATCTTTCTTTTGTATACTTTGTATTTTAGATATTTCAATAATTTTATGGTAATATAAAACATAAAAAAGATCGTATAACACATAACTTTTTTGTTCGCAAACATAACCATAAACTAAAAATAAAGAAGAAATTGTTACAGCTAACGGATTCATTTTAAAATATATCCAAGATATGATATAAAGCACAATATAAAGTATACTCAATATCATACCCAATTTAGCATAAAATATGCTAAAAATTATATAATTCATTTCTTTATTTATTTTATATATCTCTTTTAAAGATAAAAGAGTTATCAAAGGTTGAGATACAAGAATTATTGCTAATAATATTGCTGTCAATTTATCTTTAGGATAAATAAAATAAATTACATTTATTGATATTGCTAATCTAAATATTAAAATTAATATTTCTTGAATTAATCTTTTTTTCATTTTTACCTTTCTAATAAAAAACTCACACTTTAAAAATGTGAGCTTTTCTTATCTATCACTTTTTGGTCTATGTCTTTGTACAAAACCACGATATTTTTTAACTGCTAGATGAGAATCTATTTGTTGAATTAACTCAACTGCTACTCCAACTAGAATTATTAAACTTGTTCCACCTATCATAACTGGCATATGAACTACATAACCAAACCAAATATTAGGTAATATTCCTAATATAGCTAAAAATACCGCTGTTCCATATGTTATAGTTGTAACCACTTCTTCAAGATAATCAGCTGTTTCACTACCTGCTCTTTTCAATGGTAAAGTACCACCACTTTGTTTTAAGCTTTCAGCTATCTTATCTGGATCAAATACTATTGCTGTATAGAAGAAAGAGAACAATATGATTAAAAATACTGTAATTAGTAAATATAACCAACCTGTTTGTCCAAGCAGTTTTTCCCAATATTTATGCTTAGTAGGATCTTTAATTGATGCAACTATTAAACCTGGTATAGCCATCAACATTGAAGCAAAGATTATAGGCATAACACCTGCAGTATTAATTTTAACTGGTAAAAATGTTTTTTTACCAACTACACTTGGTCCTTGTCCAAAACCTCTACTTGATTTCCCAACATATTGTATTGGTATTCTTCTTTCACCTAATTGAATTATTACCATAACTACTATTATTACTATAAATAAGATTATTGAAGATGTTAATAGTACTCTTCCAAAATTTGTTTTAGATAAGGTCTTCCACATATTAAAACTAACTTGAGGTAAATTTGCAACAATGTTCAAAAAGATCAACATTGATGTTCCATTTCCTATTCCCTTTATTGATATCTTTTCAGATAACCACATAAGGAAGGCTGCTCCACCTGTCATAAGTGCAACAGTTGAAATTACAAATAATATCCCTGGTTCTATTACTATTCTTTGTGCTTGTAGTATAAATGATATACCTATTGATTGAACAAGGGCTATACCTATAGCCATATATCTTGTCCATTGAGTAATAGTGTCTCTTTGCTTTCCACCTTCTCTTTGCATTTCTTCTATTTTAGGATACAAAACTCCTAACAATTGAAATACTATGGAAGCGTTAATATATGGAGTAATACCTAAAGAGAAAATTGAGGCTCTTTGTATAGCTCCCCCTGAGAATAAATCCAAAAATTGTGCTAATGGATTATTAGTTATCTTCCCAAAGGCAGCCATATTGATGCCTGGAACAGCTATATGAACACCTATTCTTGCAATCAAAAACATCAATAGGGTATATGTAACTCTTCTTCTTAGTTCTCTAACCTTAATAATAGAATTTAATCTAGTCATTATTGCTTCAGATAATGTCATGATATCACTCCTTAACTATGAATTAGCTTATTTATTATTCTTAGCAATCTTTGAATAAGATTTAACTTCTAATAATTCTACTGTTCCTCCAGCTTTTTCAACTAATTCTTTAGCTGATTTAGATATCTTTTCAACAACAAATTTTAACTTTTTATTTATTTCATAGACACCTATAACTTTTAAAATACTTGTATATTGTCTATCTCTTAATCCATCTTCAGTATATCTAACTCTAAAGCTAGGATTTTTAACAACACCTTTAGCTATTAATGTTTCTAAAGATACTGTTTCTCCATCTTCATACTTATCAATGAAATCTTTAAGATTTACAACAACTAAATCCTTTTTAAATGCTGCATTTGAGAATCCTCTTTTAGGTATTCTTCTGATTAAAGGCATTTGACCACCTTCAAAGCTTGCTGAAACATATGTTCCAGATCTTTGTTTTTGACCATTATGTCCCTTACCAGCTGTTTTACCCCAACCAGTACCATGTCCTCTTCCGATTCTCTTTCTTTCTTTTTTTGATCCTTCAGCAGGTTTTAATTCGTTAATATTCATTTGATATTAAACCTCCTCTACTTTAAGTAAATAAGAAATTAATTTAATCTTACCTTTAATATCGTCTGTTAAATTGTGTTCAACACTTTGGTTTATTTTTGATAAACCAAGTGCTTTTACAGTTTTAATATGATTAGGTTTTCTTCTATTAATTCCTTTTACAAGTGTTATTCTTACCTTAGTCATTAATCTTCCCCCTAACCTATCTAATAATTTCTTCTATTGTTTTTCCTCTTAATCTTGCAATTTCATCCAATGATCTTAATTTCTTTAAACCATCTAATGTAGCTCTTGCAATATTATCTTTGTTTCTTGCTCCTCTTATCTTAGTTAGTACATCTGTAATACCTACTAATTCAAGAAGTTCTCTTGTTGCAGACCCTGCAATAACTCCAGTCCCTTGTGTAGCTGGTTTTAATAAGACTGTTGTTGCATTGAATTTTCCAATTTGTTCATGTGGTATAGTACCACCTTTCAATGAAACTTTTATCATATTTTTCTTTGCAGATGCAAGAGCTTTTTTAATAGCATCAGGTACACCATTAGCTTTTCCTAAACCTATACCAACTTTCCCTTGACCATCTCCAACTGCTGCTAAAACTGAGAATGAAATTCTTCTTCCTCCTTTAACAGTTTTTGAAACTCTGCTTATTCTTAAAAGACTTTCCTTGTATTCATTAGTCTTAACTTCTTTTGCCAAAATAAATCCTCCTTATCCTTTAGAATTCTAGTCCTGCTTCTCTTGCGGCATCTGCTAATGCTTTAATTCTACCTGTATATACATAACCACTTCTATCGAATACTACAGCTTTAATTCCTTTTTCTATTGCTTTTTTAGCAATTCTTTCACCAATAATTTTTGCAGCTTCAACATTTGAACCATTTTCAATTTTTCCATCTTTTTCAACTGTTGACGCAGATACTAAAGTAACTCCTTTAACATCGTCAATTATTTGAGCAAAAATATTATTTAAACTTCTGTATACTGAAAGTCTAGGTCTTGATTCTGTTCCACTAACTTTATTTCTTATGCTTTGGTGTTTTTTTGCTCTTAAGCTTTTTCTATCTACTTTTTTATACATAGTAAAGTTACCTCCTATCCTTTCTTACCTTCTTTTCTCTTGATTATTTCATCAACATACTTAACACCTTTTCCTTTATAAGGTTCTGGTGGTCTCTTTGCTCTAATATTTGCTGCTATTTGACCTACTAATTGTCTGTCAATACCTTCAACAGTTATCTTAGTATTTCCTTCAACAACAAAATGTATTCCTTCAATTGGAGCTATTTCAACTGGATGTGAATATCCTAATGCTAATACTAAACCTTTACCATTAGCTTGTACTCTATATCCAACCCCAACTAATTCCAATTTCTTTTGGAAACCATCATGTACTCCAACAACCATATTATGTAAGTTTGCTCTTGTAGTTCCATGTAAGGCTCTAGTTTTTGGTTCATCATTTGGTCTTTCAAATGTAATTTCATTTTCTAATAAATTAATTTTTATTAAATCAGAAAATTCTCTTTTTAATGTTCCTTTTGGTCCCTTAACAGTATATACATTACCTTCTTTAGTAACTTCTACACCCTTTGGTAATATAATAGGTTTATTTCCTATTCTTGACATTTTTCCTCCTTAGCGTTAATTTCCGCAGTGTTTACTTACTACCATATGTAGCAAAGAATTTCTCCTCCAACACTGTGCTTTCTGCATTCTTTATCAGTTAATACACCTTTTGGTGTAGATACTATAGCTATACCTAATCCACCTAAAACTTTTGGTAAATTTTCAACTGAACTATATACTCTTCTTCCAGGTTTAGATATTCTTCTTAAACCTTTAACAACTTCTTCTCCATCAACGAATTTTAAAGTAACAACTATATCTTTAATTGCTCCTTCTTCTTTGATTTCGTAATCTACTATATATCCTTCATTTTTTAATATATTTGCAATGCTTTCTTTTATTCTTGAGAATGGTATTGAAACTGATGCGTGTTTAGCCGCATTTGCATTTCTAATTCTTGTAAGCATATCTGCAATAGGATCTGTTAAATTCATCTTATCCTCCTCTCAAATATTACCAGCTTGATTTTGTTATTCCTGGTATTGAAGCTTCTCCAGCAAGTTTTCTAAACATAACTCTTGAAATACCAAATTCTCTCATATATCCTCTTGGTCTTCCATTTATTTTACATCTATTTCTTAATCTTGTTGGTGATGCATTTCTAGGTAATTTTTGTAACTCAAGTATAGCTTCTCTGTCACCTTTTTTAATTCTTTCTTTTAATTCTGCTCTCTTTTTAGCATATTTATCAACAGTTTTTGCTCTTCTTAAGTTCTTTTGTACCATTGCTACTTTAGCCATAAACAAACCTCCTACTTAACGAATGGCATACCAAATGCTTTTAGTAATGCTCTTCCTTCTTCATCATTTTTAGCTGATGTTACTATAGTAATTCCTAAACCTAAAACCTTATCTACCTTATCAATTTCAATTTCAGGGAAAACAATTTGTTCTTTAATACCTAAAGTATAATTTCCTCTACCATCGAATGCTTTTGAAGATACACCTTCAAAGTCTCTAACTCTTGGTAATGCGATACTGATTAGTCTATCTAAAAATTCATACATTCTTTCTTTTCTTAAAGTAACACTAACTCCTATTTTTTGACCTTGTCTTAATTTAAATCCTGCTTCAGATTTTTTAGCACTTCTTGGTAAAGGTTGTTGACCTGTTATTTGAGCTAATTCTTTTAATGCTGAATCTATAAGTTTACTATTATTAACAGCTTCTCCTATTCCCATATTTACTACTATTTTTTCTAATCTTGGAACTTGCATAATATTTTTTATTTCTAATTCCTTGACTAAATTATTTATTATTTCTTCATTATATTTCTTTTGTAATCTTGGAACATATTTGTCTGCCATTGGTTCCTCCTTTCTATATTTCTTTTCCTGATACTACAGAAATTCTTACTTTCTTTCCATCTACTATTTTATGTCTTATTCTTGTTCCTTTTTTAGCTTCATCATCCCACAACATAACCTTAGAAGAGAAAATTGGCATTTCCATTTCTACTATTTTACCTTGTGCATTTTGTTGATTAGGTTTAATATGTTTTTTCTTAATATTAACTCCTTCAACAATTATTTTACCTGTTTTAGGGAAAACTTTTAGTACTTTACCTACTTTTCCTTTATCTCCCATTTGACCAGATTTTTCACTTCTTAGTTCTTTATTTGATCTTCCACTAATTACAACAACAGTATCACCTGTTTTAACATGTAATTTATTAGGAACTGACTTTATTTTACTTTTGATCACGTCCTAATCCTCCTTTTTAAAGTACTTCTGGAGCTAATGAAACTATCTTCATGAAATTCTTAGCTCTTAGTTCTCTTGCTACAGGTCCAAATATTCTAGTTCCTTTAATTTCTAATGAAGCTGTTAAAATTACAGCAGCATTATCATCAAATTTTATATATGACCCATCTTGTCTTTTAACTTCTTTTCTTGTTCTAACGATAACAGCTTTTACTACATCACCTTTTTTTACACTTCCATTAGGGATAGCTTCTTTAACTGATGCAACTACTATATCTCCAATTCTTCCGAATCTTCTTTTTGATCCACCTAGAACTCTAATAACCATAATTTTCTTAGCACCAGTATTATCTGCAACGTTTAGTATTGTTTGTTGTTGAACCACTACAGTTCCTCCTCTCACTTACTACTTAGCTTTTTCGATTATTTCAACTACTCTCCAATGTTTATCTTTACTTAAAGGTCTAGTTTCCATAATTCTAACTTTATCTCCAACCTTGCACTCATTTAATTCATCATGTGCTTTATATCTTTTAGAAAATTTTACTCTCTTTTTATATAATTTATGCAGTTTCATTGTTTCTTCAACTACTACAACAGTTTTATCCATTTTATCAGAAACAACTACACCTTCTCTAACTTTTCTTTCGTTTCTTTCCACAACGAAACCTCCTATTTCTTTTCAGTTAAGATAGTTTTCATCTTAGCAATATCTCTCTTAACTGTTCTTATTTTAGCTGTATCTTGCAATTGTCCTAATGTTTTTTGCAGTTTCAAATTAAATAATTCAAGCTTTAATTCTTTTACTTTTGTTTCTAATTGTTCAACTGATAATTCTCTTATTTCTTTAGCTGTCATTAGTTTTCACCACCTACTTCTTTTCTAACGAATTTAACTTTTATAGGTAATTTATGTCCTGCTTTTCTTAAAGCTTCTTTTGCTGTTTCTTCTTTAACTCCTCCAACTTCGAATAGGATTTTACCGGTTTTAACTACTGCTACCCATCCTTCTGTATTACCTTTACCTTTACCCATTCTTGTTCCTTCTGGTCTTTTAGTATAAGGCTTGTCAGGGAATATTCTTATCCAAATTTTACCTTCTCTTTTAAATGTTCTATTTATTGTAATACGACATGCTTCAATTTGTCTTGAAGTAATCCATCCAAATTCTTTAGCAGCTAATCCAAATTCACCGAAGGCAACTGTGTTTCCTTTTGTTGCAACTCCACCAATTTTTCCTCTGAATTGCTTTCTATATTTTGTTCTCTTAGGTATTAACATTATTCGTTTCCTCCTTCCTTTGTTGTTGGAAGTACTTCACCATTAAATATCCATACCTTGATACCTAAGGCTCCATATGTAGTATTTGCTGTTGCTACAGCATAATCTATATCTGCTCTTAATGTATGTAAAGGTACTCTTCCAGATAATGTCCATTCACTTCTTGCAATTTCAGCACCATTTAATCTACCTGAAACCATTACTTTTATACCCTTTACACCTGATTTTTCAGCTCTTTGTACTGCTTGTTGCACAGCTCTTTTATAAGCCACACGCTTTTCAATTGAAGTTGCAATTGATTCTGCAACTAATTGAGCATCTCTATTAGGGTTTTTAATTTCAGCTGCTTTAGTATTAACCTTTTTACCAGTCATTTTTTCTAATTTAGCTTTCAATGCTTCTATTTCTTGCCCTTTTCTTCCTATAAGGATACCAGCTTTTGCAGTTTCAACAATTACTGTTAATTCTGTTAATGAATTTCTTTCTATAAATATTCTTGAAATTCCAGCTTGGTAGTAATTCTTCTTTATATATTCTTTTATTTTTAAATCTTCATGAAAATTATTTAAGTAATCATCACCCTTTGCAAACCATTTAGAATTCCATGTTTTGATAATTCCAACTCTTAGTCCTCTAGGATCTACTTTTTGTCCCACAGATTTACCTCCTACCTTTAATTTCTTTCTTCAACTTCTACAGTTATATGTGCTAACGGCTTTCTTATTACATCTGCTCTTCCCATTGCTCTTGGATTCATTCTCTTTAAAACTGGTCCTTTATCAATTAAAATTTTTGATATATATAGCTTATCTGGATTCATTCCAAAATTATGTTCAGCATTTGCAATTGCTGATCTTAATGTTTTTTCAATTAATGGAGCCGCTTTTTTATTAGTAAATTTTAAGATATTCAATGCTTGTAATGCATCTTTACCTCTTACTATATCTGCAACTAATCTTGCCTTTTGTGGGCTTAGTCTTTGGTAACGTAATTTAGCATATGCTGCCATCTCTTACTCCTTTCAATTTGTTAATATTTATTTTTTCTTAACATCTTTTTTATCTTTTCCATGTCCATAGAAAGTTCTTGTAGGTGCAAATTCTCCTAATTTGTGCCCTATCATTTCATCTGTAATATATACAGGTATATGCTTCTTTCCATTGTATACTGCAAAAGTATGTCCAATAAATTCAGGGAATATTGTTGATCTTCTTGACCATGTCTTTATAACTTGTTTCTTTTCTCCCATTTTTTCAACCTTTTTCATTAAATATGAATCTACAAAAGGTCCTTTTCTTAATGAACGAGCCATTTTTCCTCCTTTATTTCATTATCTTACTGTTATTTCTTTCTTCCTCTTACTATGAACTTATCGCTATTCTTCTTACCTCTAGTTTTCTTTCCAAGAGTAGGTTTACCCCAAGGTGTAACTGGTGTTTTTCTACCAATTGGTGATCTACCTTCTCCACCACCATGTGGGTGATCTACTGGGTTCATTACTGATCCTCTAACATGAGGTTTTCTTCCTAAGTGTCTATTTCTTCCAGCTTTACCTAATGAAACTAATGAATGTTCTGAATTACCAACTTCTCCTATAGTTGCCATACATTCTTTATGAATTAATCTTAATTCTCCTGATGGTAATTCAACGTGGCAATATGTTCCTTCTTTTGCAACTAATCTTGCAGATGTTCCTGCAGATCTAGCTATTTGTCCACCTTTACCTGGTAATAATTCAATATTATGAATTTGAGTACCTATAGGTAAATTCTTTAATTTTAAAGCATTCCCTGGTTTAATATCTGCTGTTTCACCAGCTAAAACCATATCTCCTTTGTGTAATCCATTAGGAGCTAATATATATCTTTTTTCACCATCAACATAGTGTAAAAGTGCTATATTTGCTGTTCTATTTGGATCATATTCTATAGTAGCAACCTTAGCAGGAATACCTAACTTATTTCTTTTCCAATCAATTATTCTGTATAATCTCTTATGTCCCTTTTCTCTATTTCTTCCTGTTCTATGACCGTAATTGTCAATTCCATATGCTGACTTTAATGGTTCTACTAAAGATTTTTCAGGTCTAACCTTGTCAATTTCAGTATTTACCAATATAGACATATGCCGAGTCCCACTGGTAACTGGTCTTAATTTTCTAATAGGCATATTATTTCTCCTTCCATTATTAAACCTATAATACACACAATCTCGTGTGTCTTTTTAAAATGAAAGACAAAAAAATTGTCCTTCATTCTAAAACACAAATATTATTATATCATATTTTTTTTTATTTTACTAGCCTATATTTCATATGCAGCTATTTTTTCACCTTCAGCTAATTTAACTATAGCTTTCTTATATCCTTGTATAGTATATACTGTCATTCTTGATCTTGCTTTTTTTGCTTTTGTATTCAATGTATTTACAGATACAACCTTTACTGAGAATAATTTTTCTACAGCTTCTTTTATTTGAAGCTTGTTAGCTTTTTTGTCTACAACAAATACATATTCATTAGTATTCATTAAATCTCTAGCTTTTTCTGTATTTAATATTGGTTTTTTTATAATATCATATATTGTCATATTATGCTAACACCTCCTCAAGGCTTGAAAGTGCTTCCTTAGTAATTACTAATTTTTCACTCTTTAATAACCAATATACACTTATTTCACCTGGTAATAATAATTCTGTATCTTTGATATTTCTAACAGATAAGTATAAGTAGTAATCTTTATCTTCTGATAAATCATTTACTATGAATAATTTTTTATTTGTTAAAATATCTAATGATTTTGTAAAGTCTATTAAAGTCTTTGTCTTAGGTGCTTCTAGTGCATAATCATCTATAATTACAACATTACCAGCTTGTAATCTAGTTGCTAATGCTGATTTTAACGCTAATTTTCTAACTTTTTTATTTATTTTCTTTTCATAAGATCTTGGTTTTGGCCCGTGAACAACTCCTCCACCTACCATATGTGGTGCTCTTGTTGATCCTTGTCTTGCTCTACCAGTTCCTTTTTGTCTAAATGGTTTCTTTCCACCACCAGAAACTTCAGCTCTATTCTTTGTACTTGCTGACCCTTGTCTATCCTCTGCAAGTTCAGCTGTTAACACTTCATGCATAACT
This sequence comes from Sneathia sanguinegens, assembly GCF_001517935.1. NCBI lineage: Bacteria > Fusobacteriati > Fusobacteriota > Fusobacteriia > Fusobacteriales > Leptotrichiaceae > Sneathia > Sneathia sanguinegens. The sequence continues at coordinate 87,235 of NZ_LOQF01000003.1, read as the reverse complement.
GTTGCATTTGGTGTTAATGATAATAAGTCATCTCTTACTTCAACAGTTCCACTAATAGAACCATCTAATTTATATACATTTAAAACTGCCATCTTTACTCCCTTCTACTATTTTTTTATTGCTTTTTTAATTACAAGATATCCTTTTTTTGCTCCTGGTACTGCACCTTTAACTAAAAGTATACCATTTTCTGCATCTATTCCAACAACTTTTAGATTTTGTACTGTAACATTTTCATTACCTAATCTTCCAGCCATTCTCTTACCTTTTGGTACATTACTATTTGATGCTGCACCCCCAGCATTTGAACCTCCAAGTCTGTGGTTTCTTGAAACCCCATGTGTAGCTCTATTACCACCGAAATTATGTCTCTTCATAACCCCAGCAGTTCCTTTACCTTTTGATACACCTTGGATATCAACATATTCTATACCTTCTAATGAAGCAATTGTTAATTCCTTACCTAATTCATATCCTTCGACTGAATCAACACGAAATTCTTTTACAAATTTTTTAGGAGTAATTCCTGCTTTTTTGAAAACACCCATTTCAGGTTTTTTAACTAATTTTTCTCTTTTTTCATCGAAGCCTAATGCTATTGCATTATATCCTTCTTTTTCATTTGTTTTTATTTGAACGACAAAATTTGAACCTACTTCTATAACTGTAACTGGTACTAATTTTTTGTCTTCAAATATTTGTGTCATACCTACTTTTTTTCCTAATATCATCTATTATTCCTCCTTAATATATTGGTTGGTAAACCAACTTGTATTAAAGTGTCATTGTAACACAATAATTACTTAATTTCTATTCCAACACCTGATGGTAAAGTTAATGAACTTAATGAATCCATCACTTGTTGATTTGAATTTTTAACTTCAATAAATCTTCTATGTATTCTCATTTCAAATTGTTCTCTTGAATCTTTATTTACATGTACTGATCTTAGTACAGTATATTTTTTAACCTTAGTTGGTAAAGGCATAGGTCCAACTATTTCAGATCCTGATTTTTTTACAACTTCAGCTATTTTTTTTGAAGATTGATCTAACAATTTATGGTCATATGATTGAAGATGTATTCTTAATTTATTTTCCAAAATTTTTCCTCCCTACTTTGTTTGTAGCAAGGGCAGAAGCCCTTACTACTATGTTTTCAATTAAATGTATTATTTTTATTTATCAATTTTAGCAACAACTCCAGAAGCAACTGTTCTTCCACCTTCTCTTATTGCAAATCTTAATCCTGGTTCCATTGCAATTGGGTGTATTAATTTTACTTCTACTGATACATTATCTCCAGGCATTACCATTTCTACTCCTTCTGGTAATTGTACTTCTCCTGTTATATCTGTTGTTCTAAAGTAGAATTGTGGTTTGTATCCTGTGAAGAATGGTGTATGTCTTCCACCTTCTTCTTTTGTTAGAACATATATTTCTCCCTTGAATTCTGTATGTGGTGTTATTGTTCCTGGTTTTGCTAATACTTGTCCTCTTTCTACTTCTTCTTTCTTAACTCCTCTTAGTAATGCTCCTATATTATCCCCTGCTTGTCCTTGGTCTAATAATTTTCTGAACATTTCTATTCCTGTTACTGTTGTCTTTGATGTTGGCTTGATTCCTACTATTTCTACTTCATCCCCAACTTTTACAACTCCTCTTTCTACTCTTCCTGTTACTACTGTTCCTCTTCCTGTTATTGTCATAACATCTTCTATTGGCATCAAGAATGGTTCATCTATTGGTCTATTTGGTGTTGGAATGTAGTCATCTACTGCCTTAATTAATTCTAAGATTTGTTCTTCTGCTTTTGCATCTCCTTCTAAGGCTTTTAATGCTGATCCCTTTATTACTGGTATTTCATCTCCTGGGAATCCATATTCAGTTAATAATTCTCTTACTTCCATTTCTACTAATTCTAGTAATTCTTCATCATCAACCATGTCTACTTTATTTAAGAATACTACTATGTAAGGTACTCCTACTTGTCTTGCCAACAAGATGTGTTCTCTTGTTTGTGGCATTGGTCCATCTGCTGCTGATACTACTAGAATAGCTCCATCCATTTGTGCTGCTCCTGTTATCATGTTCTTTACATAGTCAGCATGCCCTGGACAGTCTACGTGTGCATAGTGTCTTGTTTCTGATTCATATTCTATGTGCGCAGTGTTGATTGTTATTCCTCTTTCTCTTTCTTCTGGGGCTTGGTCGATATTTTCAAAATCTACCTTTTGTGCTAGTCCCTTTGCTGCTAATACTTTTGATATTGCTGCTGTTGTTGTTGTCTTACCATGGTCTACATGGCCTATTGTCCCTATGTTTACATGGGGCTTACTTCTTTCATACTTTTGTTTTGCCATTTGTTTTTCCTCCTAAACTATTTTCCTTGTCTTTCTTCAACTACCTTATCTGAAATATTTTTTGGAACTTGTACATATTTTTCAAATTCCATTGAATATGATGCTCTTCCTTGAGTCTTTGATCTAAGATCTGTTGCATATCCAAACATTTCTGATAATGGTACATGTGCATCTATTATTTTAGCATTATTTCTATCACTCATACCTGAAACTTGTCCTCTTCTTGAGTTTAAGTCTCCTATAACATCTCCCATATATTCTTCTGGTGTTGTAACTTCAACTTTGAATATTGGTTCAAGTAAAATTGGTTGTGCTAATTTTAAAGCCTTCTTAATACCCATAGATCCTGCAATCTTAAATGCCATTTCTGATGAATCGACTTCGTGATATGAACCATCATATAGAGTAACTTTAACATCTTGTACAGGATATCCAGCTACAACTCCAGCTTGTAATGCTTCTTGAACTCCCTTATCTACAGCAGGTATATATTCTCTTGGTATAACCCCTCCTGTAATTTGGTTAACGAATTCATAACCTTTATCCTTGTTAGGTTCAACTTTGAACTTAACATGTCCATATTGTCCTCTACCACCTGATTGTTTTATGTATTTTTCTTCTACATCTGAATTACCAAGTATAGTTTCTCTATATGCAACTTGTGGTTTACCTACATTAGCTTCAACCTTAAATTCTCTTTTCATTCTGTCTACTATAATTTCAAGGTGTAATTCACCCATTCCTGAAATTACTGTTTGACCTGTTTCTTGATTAGCTGTTACAACAAATGTTGGATCTTCTTCAGCTAATTTAGATAATGCAGTTCCCATTTTTTCTTGGTCAGCCTTAGTTTTTGGTTCAACTGCAACTGATATAACTGGATCTGGGAATTCCATATTTTCTAAGATAATTGGTGCTGTTTCATCACACAATGTATCTCCAGTAGTTGTATCTTTCAAACCAACTGCTGCTGCTATATCTCCTGTATAAACTTCTTCTAATTCTTCTCTCTTATTAGCATGCATTAGAAGTAATCTACCCATTCTTTCTTTCTTACCTTTAGTTGAGTTTAAAACATATGAACCTTTTTGTAACATACCTGAATAAACTCTAAAGAATGATAATCTTCCAACAAAAGGGTCAGTAACTATTTTAAATGCCAATGCTGAGAATTTTTCGCTATCACTTGGATGTCTTACTTCTTCAGCATCAGTTTTAGGATTTGTTCCCTTTATTGATGGTATATCTAATGGAGAAGGCATATATTCAACTATTGCATCTAATAAAGGTTGAATTCCCTTATTTTTAAATGCTGTACCGCAAGTAACTGGTACAACTACACCGTCAATAGTTGCTTTTCTTAATGCTCTTTTTAATTCTTCTTCACTTATTGGTTCATCTGCAAAGAATTTTTCCATTAATTCATCATCTGTTTCAACTACAGATTCTATTAAATGATGTCTTGCTGCTTCAGTTGCATCTTTTAATTCAGGTCTTACATCTCTTATTTCAAAAGCTGCTCCCATAGTTTCATCTTTAAATATATATTCTTTTTCAGTAATTAGGTCAATAATACCTTCAAAATTTTCTTCTGCTCCTATTGGTAATTGAATAGGTACACCATTACCACCTAATTTTTTCTTAATATCATCAACACACATTTCAAAATTTGCACCAGTTCTATCCATCTTATTAAAGAATGCAATTCTAGGTACATTATACTTGTCTGCTTGTCTCCAAACAGTTTCTGATTGTGGTTGAACACCATCAACTGCTGAAAATACTGCAACTGCTCCATCTAGTACTCTTAAAGATCTTTCAACTTCAACTGTGAAGTCAACGTGACCTGGAGTATCTATAATATTTATTCTATGTTTTTTCCAAAAACAAGTTATAGCTGCTGAAGTTATTGTAATTCCTCTTTCTTGTTCTTGTTCCATGTAATCCATAGTAGCTGCTCCATCATGAACTTCTCCTATTTTATGATTAACACCAGTATAGAATAAAATTCTTTCAGTAGTAGTAGTTTTACCAGCATCTATATGAGCCATTATTCCTATATTTCTAGTATCTTTAAGCTCTACATTTCTTGCCATTTATCCTCCTATTACCATTTATAATGTGCAAATGCTCTATTTGCTTCTGCCATTTTATATGTATCATCTTTTTTCTTAACTGATCCACCTTCACCTTTTGAAGCTGCGATTAATTCTTTCTTTAATTTTTCGATCATTCCATATTCTTTTCTTTCTCTTGTATATCTAACTAACCATCTGATTGCAAGAGTTTGTTGTCTTTCTTTTCTTACTTCAACTGGAACTTGATATGTAGCCCCACCAATTCTTCTTGATCTAACTTCTAATTGTGGTCTAACATTTTCCATTGCTCTTCTAAATACTTCTATTCCAGCTTCTCCTGTTTCTTCTTCTACACCATTTAAAGCACTGTAGAATATTGATTCAGCTAAAGACTTTTTACCATCTACCATAAGACCGTTAATAAACTTGGCAACAACTTTGTCGTTGTACTTTGAGTCAGGTAGAACATCTCTTTTTATTGCTTGTCTTCTTCTTGACATCTTTATCCTCCTTTATTATTTAGGTCTCTTAGTACCGTATCTTGATCTAGCTTGCTTTCTATTTACTACTCCTGCAGTATCTAAAGCTCCTCTTATTATCTTATATCTAACCCCTGGTAAGTCCTTTGTTCTTCCTCCTCTTATTAACACTATTGAGTGTTCTTGAAGATTGTGTCCTATACCTGGTATGTATGCTGTAACTTCTATTCCATTAACAAGTTTTACTCTGGCAACCTTTCTTAAAGCTGAGTTAGGTTTCTTAGGTGTTGTTGTATAAACTCTTACACAAACCCCTCTTTTTTGTGGATTTGCCTTTAAGGCTGGTGATTTTTTCTTCTTTTCAGAAGTGCTTCTACCAAATCTAACTAATTGATTTATTGTAGGCATATTTCCTCCTCTCAATTCTTTTTTTAATTTTATTGTTGGGTCTTAGTAAATTCATTCACAATTAATTAATCTATCTTTTAAAACTTTTGACGTTCTAACAAAAGCAGTAAAAATCAAGCTTCTTCAAAGGTTAGCTAACTTACTAAACAATAATTTTTGTACACAATAAAACAGAACAGACTCTGCTCTGTACTCGGTAATGATATACTATTTTTAGCTAAATGTCAATGATTTTTAATACTAATCTTAGTAAAAAATATATTAACTTACTAATCCCTTCACTTTCAAAAAATGAAAAAAATTAAAGTTTTGAAAGTCAGTTTTATTGACTAAACTGCTAATATATTCTATTATTGTTTCAAAAGATAAAAAAAATTAAAGTTTTGAAAGTGGTGTTTTCATGAAATTAAAGAATCTTGAAAGTTCACCTGATATAAAGATTATAATTGGTATGAGAAGAATCGGAAAATCAGAATTATTAATAGCCTATGCCAAATATTAAATACCTATGCAACGCTTTTATGTTTTACAAAATAAAAAGATATGATATTAAAGGTAAAAAATATCTAGAAACAAATGATAAATATTATTTGGTTGATTTATCGTTGCGTTATTGCATACTTGGGATAAGAAATATGGATTATGGAAAAGCTTATGAAAATATAGTAGCATTAGAACTTTTAAGACGAGGCTACGATATTTATGTTGGTAAGCTTTATCAAAAAGAAATTGACTTTGTTGCCATAAAAAACAATAGTAAAATATATATACAAGTTTCTGATAATATTTCATATGATATAGATGGTATCAAAATAATAAACATCGCAAAATGGTTAATACAGTAATTTCTTTTTTTTCTTTTTTTTGCTACAATATAAAAAAGGAGTTTTTATGGCACTTATACAAATTAATAATGTTTCAAAAGCATATTTAGATAAAACAATTTTAAAAGATATTAATTTTAATATAGAAAAGAAAGATAAAATAGGTCTTATAGGTCTTAATGGTGTTGGTAAGTCTAGTATTATTAAAATGATACTGGGTGAAGAACCAGTAAGCCAAGGATCTATTTTTGTTGACAAAAATATTAGCATTGGTTATGTATCACAAATACATAATTTTTCTAATAATAATTCTACTGTATATGAAGAATTAGACAGTGTCTTTTCAGAATTACATAAAATATATAATAAGATAAGCTTAATAAATATAAAACTTGAAACACAACCAGAACTAAAAGAAGAACTTGACGAACTATATAATAAATTTGAAGCTAAAGATGGATATAATATAGACTATAAAATTAATCAAGTCATAAATGGGCTTGCCCTTACAGAATTGAAAGATAGAACTATTTCAAGTTTATCTGGTGGTCAAAAAACTAGACTTTCAATAGCAAAACTTTTATTAAAAGAACCTGACCTATTAATTTTAGATGAACCTACAAACCATCTTGACCTTTATTCTATTGAATGGCTTGAATCTTTTCTTAAAAAATATAATAAAGCCTTTTTATTAGTTTCACACGACAGACTTTTTCTAGATGCAATTTGCAATAAAATTTTTGAAATAGAAAATACTAAACTTCGTATATATAAAGGAAATTTTTCGGATTTTGTTATTCAAAAAGAAATGCTAATTAAAGGTGAAATAAAGGAATTTGAAAAAGAACAAGATCGTATAAAGAAATTAAATGAATATATAGAAAGAAATCGTGCTGGTCGTATGGCAAAACAAGCTAAAGGACGACAAAAACTTTTATCACATTTATTAATTCGTGAAAATCCAGAAGTTAAGCAAGAAAATATGCATTTGAATTTTGAAATTAAAAATCCTAGTTCTAATGTAGTTTTAAGGGCAAAAAACTTAACTAAAGCCTTTGATAGCACTCCCATATTTTCTAATTTAAATTTAGATATATATAAGGGTGAAAGAATAGGGATAATTGGTAAAAATGGTTGTGGAAAATCTACATTATTAAAAATAATTGCCGGTTTATTAAAAGCTGATTCTGGTGAAATTCAACTTGCTTCTAATGTCAATCTTGGTTTTTATGAACAAAACAACGAAAACTTGTACCCTAAAAACACAATTTTACAAGAAATAAATACTTCTATTTCTTATACCATAGAAGATTTACGAAGAATGGCTAGTGCTTTTTTATTTAAAAACGATGATCTTGATAAAAGAATAGAAGATTTATCAGGTGGAGAAAAAGTAAGAGTTTCCTTTATTAAACTAATACAAAAACAAGCTAATTTTCTAGTATTAGATGAACCGACTAACCATTTAGACATTTATTCAATAGAAATATTAGAAAAAGCTTTAGAAAATTATGAAGGTACTCTTTTAATTGTTTCACACAACAGACACTTTTTGGACACAATTTGCAACACTATCTATGTATTAGATGAAAAAGGTCTTACAAAATTCAAAGGAAATTATGAAGAATATAGAAAAAGTTTGGCACAAGTTGAAACAAAAGATAAGGATACAACTAAAAAGCTAGACTATTTTCAAAAAAAAGAAGAACAAAAAAAATTGAATAAATTAAAAAAAGATATAGCTAGTTTAGAAGAAAAAATAGATTCAATTAATTTACAAAAACAAGAAAAACAAAAATCAATGTTTGAACCTAATATATCAAATAATATAGAAAAATTAGTTGAAATTCAAAAAGAAATAGAAAATTTAGATAAAGAAGAAGAAGAACTATTAAATAAATGGCAAAATTACTCAGATGAATTGGAGGCTCTAAATGAAATTTAAAAATATTGATTTATTTATTTTTGATATGGATGGTTTAATTTTTGAAACAGAAAAACTTTATTTAAAATTTTTACCAGAAGTAATGAAGCAATTAGGTTATACTCCTGATGTAAATACCATAAATCAAACAATAGGAATGAATTTAAGTTCCATGAAGCAACTTTATGAAAATAAATATGGAAAAGATTTTCCTTTTGCGACTTTATCAGAAAAAGTTTATGAAAAATTAATTGACCATAATGAAAAATACGGGCTTGAACTTGTACCTGGTGTTTTAGATGTTTTAAACTATTTACATGATAAGGGTAAAAAATGTGTTATTGCCTCATCTTCAGGTATAGATATTATAAAAAAGTATATTAAAAAAAATAATTTAGAAAAATATTTTTGCGATTATACTGCTGGTAATGAAATTACACATGGAAAACCAAATCCAGAAATATTTTTACTAGCTGCAAAAAAACAAAATGTTAATCCTAATAATTGCATGGTTTTTGAAGATTCATATAATGGCATACGAGCTGGAGTCAATGCTAACATGCATACAATAATGATACCTAATGTACAAAAGGCTAATGCTGAAATGAAAAATATTAGTAGCCTAATCTTAAAAAATATAAAAGAAATTTTAATGTATATTTAACACCCTTGTTTTACTGACTTTGTATACGCATTTTTATATATTTTTGACCTCTTTTTCAAGAATATACAATGCGTATTTTTTTTATTTTCTTTATACTCATCATAATATGGAAACACTTAATTACAAAAATTTTTTTAATAATGAATATAGTTCACTTGACCTTTCAAATTTGTACTATAGGAATAAGGAAGAATTTTTTAAATATATTTTTTCATTCTATAGTCCAAATAATGTGGAAAATAATTTTAATATTTTAGATGAGATATTAAATCTTAAAATTTTCAATTTAAGTTCAATGTTTCTATATACACATTTAAAAAAAGAATTAAAAAAAAGAAAAACTTATTTATTAAATAAAGATTTTAATTATTTATTTAAAATGAATTTGATATTTTTGGCAAACTATTTTAAAATTTTTCATTTTTCTTCGTTAACTTTTAAAAAACATAAAACAATTGATTATACAAAAATGGATTTCATGTTAAAAAATACTTTTAAGGCTCTAACTGTAAAGGAAAATGACTTTCATTTCTCTATCAGCACTTTCAACGATAAAGAAATAAATGAAAAATTTTCCCTTATTTTCGATGAGCTTATCTTGAAAAATTCTAAAATATCCTTAGATAAATATAAGAACTATTTAACAGACTGCCGTAAAAATTTACATACTATTTCATATACAAACAAAGTTTTTTTTAAAGAAAGTGATATAAACACTTATACCTATGAAATTTTAGAAAATAAAAAGAAATTTTTCTTGAAAGGAAAAAAAGAAATAAAAAAAATAGAAATTTTCATAGATGATATCACAAAAGAAGATTTTAAATTTTTTATGTTCAGTCTATCTAGTATTTTTTTTAAGAAAAAATATAGATTACACATTAAAAATACTTTTGATGAATTTAAAAAAATTGATAAAAATAAAATATATATTTATCTTTGCTCAGATTCAAATATAAACAAACTTTGGTGGACTACAGAAAATAGATATATTCTATCCACAACTAACCTTAAAAATGATTTATTCTTTTTATTTATCAAAAACTTAAATGAAAATCTTTTAACTTTAAAGAAAAAGGACTTTAAAGACTTAAATGAAAAAGAAAAAAGTCATTATTACAACCTATCTTATTATGTTTCTAAACGAGTTAATGCATTTCTTAAATTTCTTGAGGAGGGAGGCTATGGAAAGTACACACATTTTTGTTAGATATAAAAAACCTTATAGCGATCTTATTCTAACAATAATGTCTGAGAATTCACTTTTTGAAGAAAATGTATTACTTAATAATATAGAAAAAATTATCCCAGTATCAAAGATACTGAAAGGTAAAAATAATAAAAAAATTTTAGGTATTTCATATAAAACTCAATTTGATGGAATACAATTTGATCTTTCTTTTTAACTTTTAACAGGGCTTTGCCCCTGTTTTTTATTGACTTTTTCTCAAAAAATGCTATACTTACATTGAAGATAGGTCTACCTATACTGTTTATATCTATGATTACTGAATGTGAGTTTAAGCGTACTGTAAGTACGTCAGACATAGAGCCACTCCTTTAATGTGAGTGGTCTTTTTATAAGGAGAAAAATGGAATTACATATTTATTCAGACGAATCTGGAGTATTCGATAAAAATCATAATGATTTTTTTGTATTTGCTGGTGTAATATTTTTGGATCCTAATAATATTAAAGATAGTGAAAAAAGTTATCAAAATACAGAAAATAAGATAAAGAAAAAATTAGCCTTGAATAATAACTTTGAATTAAAAGCAACCATGTTAAATTTTAATCAAAAAAGAAAATTACTAAGAAGTATAAAAAATAATTTTAATTTTGTGGTTTTAATAAATCAGGAAGAAATTTATGATAGAATTTTCATTGACAAAAAAACTAAACAAAGATATTTAGATTATGCCTATAAAATAGGAATTAAAAAAGCTCTACTTAATTTAGCAAAAAATAAGGTCATAGACCTAAATAATGTTGACTATTTGAAAATTTTTTGTGATGAACATACTACCGCAACAAATGCTATTCACGATTTACAAACAAGTATTTTTCGTGAATTTAAAATTGGAATTGAAAAGTTTGAATATAATCTCATAACCCCACCACTACTACCTAATTTGAAAAATGTTAATGTCGCTTATCTTAATTCTAAATCTAAAATTTTAATTCGTTATGCTGATATTTTAGCAAACACAACATTTAATATTTATCGTAGCACCAAAAATTTTTATAATAAAAATATTTTCGTAATAAAATTGCCATAAAAAAAGAGTTGTCAAATGACAACTCCTTTTGTGTTACCACATATATTTAATACTTATATTTGTTCCTAAAGCACTTCCCTTATATTCAACTTTTTCAAAATTATTGCTTAATTTTACATCAGCACCAATTAACAAGTTCTTTACTGGAATGCATTTAAATGCTAACTTAGGTGTTAAACTATATTTAACATCTAAATCTTTTTTAGTTGCTTTTTCTACACTAACTTCTCCATTTAATTCTGGGACTATGAATATATTCTTCTTAACTTCAAAAGTATAATTAACTTTTCCATTTAATTTTGCATATTGAATAAAGTTTTTTTCTATTTCTTTCTTATCTTTTTTAAGTGAATTATATTCTGTTCCTAATGTCAATTTACTTTCAACACCAAGATTTTTGTAAGCATATTCAACACCTAATTTTGCTCCAATATAAACTTTATTTGCTTCCATTTTATATGGATTTTTTTCTAAGATTTCTATATCATGATCTTTATTTTTTTCTCTTTTATCAATTTCTTTATTTATTTCATTAAGTTTCTTTTCTACATCTTCAGCCTTAATTTTACCAGTAAATACTTCTTTTTTCAATTCAGTTTCATTATCAGTCAAGTTTTTCATATCTTGATTATAGATTACTTCTTTAGCATTTTTATCAGCCATCTTTTTTTCAAGAGCTGTCTTTGTTCTCAATGCATTATCTCTTTCATTTCTTAAAGTAGTTTCTTCCTTCTCTAAGCTTTCTAACTTAGTTTTAGCTGTTTCAAATTTTGTTCTTTTACCTTTAAGTTCTTCAATTTTATCATATGTTTTTTCAACATTTTCTCTAGCTGCTTTCTTTTCATTATATTCTGTTTCTTTGTTTGTTTTATCAGCTTGTTTTTCACCTGATATTTTTTTTGCATTATCATATTCATTTTGCTTCGTATCAAGTGCTTGCTTATTTTTATTAGCTTTTTTTATTTTTGCATCAATTTCATTTATTTCATTATCTAATTGTTGAATTTTGTTTTCATCATTTTTCAAAGTATTTGAAACATTTCTAACAGTTTCTTCTTTTTTATTAATTTCATCAGCAAAACTTTTTAATTTTTCTTCTAAACCTGATTCTTTTCCAATTAAGTCTTTATTTTCACTTAAAAACTCGTTAATTTTTTCTTGTGTCTTACCTTCATTTTTATATATTGTTTCTTCCAAAGTTTTTATTTTACTTTTTATTTCTTCTGATTTCAATCCTGTACAAATTTCTGCAATTTTATTTTTTATCTCGTTTTTAATTTCATTTTTTTTATCATTTAAACTATTTTTAAACGTATTTATTTCATCTTGAGGTGATTTCTTTTCTTTTTCTTTATTTTCTTTTTCTTTAGTTAATTCATCAACTTTATATTTTTCACTTTCTGCCTTTATTTGATTTAATTCTGTCAATGCTTGTTGTTCTTTTTGCATAGCTGCCTTATATTCATTATCTGCATTTTCAAATGCTTTTTTAGCTACTGCTTCTGCTTCTCGTTCTTTTTTTATTTTTTCATTTAATTCATTTTCTAATGGAGATATTTCTTTTTCCAAATCACTTATTTTTTTTGTTTCTTCTTTTTTATCGTTAATTTTTTGATTTAAATCATTCATTTTTTTATCATAATCTTGATTTGCTTGTTTTAATTCTTCTTCTGTTACTTTCACTTTTTCAAATTCTTCTTTTGAAGTGTCAGCCTTTTTTCTTAAATTCTTATTAGCAGTTAATAAATCTCTTTGTTTCTTTAATTTATCAATATTTTTATCTAAATCTTCTATTTGATCTTGTTTCTTTTCTTCATATCTTTCATTTACATGTTGAAGTAATAAATCTCCTGTTACTTTTAAATTATCTTTTGTATATTTTGCTTCAATTACATATGAATGAGCAAATAGTTTTGTATCGCTATTTTTTTCTATCTTAACATCTTCATCTTTCAATACATTCTTGTATTCCAAAGTTTTTCCATTTATACCAGGGTTAAATGTACTAGCAAAACTTATTTCTAAATCACTAGTAGGTTCATAAATAAGTTTTGTTCCTAATTCTAATTGAGCTCCTAATGAAGCTTTCCCCCTAAATTCACCTTTAAGCCCTTTATATGCAGGTGTTGTATATTGAACATAAACATTACTTGAAGTATATTTTGTAAAATTATCTTGAGCAACTAAATGTGTCCCTAATTTAAACCCTAAAACTTCTACTTCAGCATTAATACCTGTTTCTTTAGCTGAAAACTTATTAGTATCTATAGTATATTGGTTTTTATTAAATGCTTCTACATTTCCATGAACATTTGCATAAAGTGCAGAAGTTAAAAATAGAGATGCTATTGCGATTTTATTCATATCTGTTCCTCCGTCGTTTTTTATTTTAATAAATTATACCATAAAAATTGAATTTTTACTAAAAAAATTTAATATTTTTAAATTTACCCCTTATTTTGTCAATTTTAAATGGATAAAAATGTTTTATATTCAATAAAAACCACGATTTTTTTTAATTTTTACTTATTTTGTCAATTTTAAATAAATGAAAATTTAAGAATATTTAAAAAAGTGAGACTATATCTCTATAATCTCACTTATTTATTTTTACCACATATATTTAATGCTTATATTTGTTCCTAATGCACTTCCCTTATATTGAACTTTTTCAAAATTATTGCTTAATTCTAAATCAGCACTGATTAATAGGTTATTTAATGGTAAACATTTAAATGCTACCTTAGGCGTTAAGCTATATTTAATATTCAAATCACTTGTTGTTAATTTGTCTGCTGTTACTTGTCCACTTAACTCTGGTACTATGAATATGTTTTTCTTAACTTCAAAATTATAGTTAATTTTTCCATTTAATTTTACATAAGGCATAAATTTACTTTCTACTTTTTCCTTATCTTTTTTAACTGATTTATATGCTGTTCCTAATGTTAATTTACCTTCAACGCCAAGATTTTTGTAAGTATATTCAACACCTAATTTTGCTCCAAAATAAACTGTATTCTCTTCCATTTTATATGGATTTTTTTCTAAAACTTCTTTATCTTGATCTTTATTATTTTCTTTTTTCTCAATTTCAGCATTTATTTCATTAAGTTTCTTTTCTACATCTTCAGCCTTAATTTCACCAGTAAATACTTCTTTCTTCAATTTAGTTTCATTATCAGTCAAGTTTTGCTTATCTTGATTATATGTTGCTTCTTTAGTATTTTTATCAGTCATCTTTTTTTCAAGAGCTGACTTTTTATTCAATGCATTACTTAATTCAGTTCTTAAAGTATTTTCTTCCTTCTCTAAGCTCGCTAACTTAGTTTTAGCTGCTTCAAGTTCTGCTCTTTTATCTTTAAGTTCTGCAATTTTATCATATGTTTTTTCAACATCTTCTCTATCTGCTTTCTTTTTATTATATTCTGTTTCTTTTTTTGTTTTATTATCTTGTTTTTCACCTGATATTTTTTTTGCATTATCATATTCCTTTTGCTTTGTATCAAGTGCTTTTTTATTTTCATTAACTTTTGCTATTTTTGCATCTATTTCTTTTATTTCATTATCTAATTGTTGAATTTTATTTTCTTCACTTTTCAAAATATCTGAAACTGTTCTAACAGTTTCTTCGTTTTTATTAATTTCATTAGCAAAGTCTTTTAATTTTTTTCCTAATCCTACTTCTTTTGTAATTAAATCTACATTTTTGCTTAAAAACTCATCAATTTTTTCTTGTGTTTTACCTTCATTGTTATTTATTGTTTTTTCCAAAGTTTTTATTTTACTTTTTATTTCTTCAGATTGCAATCCTGCACAAATTTCTTCAATTTTCTTTTTTATCTCTTCTTTAATTTTATTTTTTAAATTAGTTACTTTACCTTGATATTCATTTATATGATTTTTGTATGGTTCCTTTTCTTTTTCTTTTTTTGCTCTTTCTTTAGTTAATTCATCAACATTATATTTTTGATTTTCTTGATGTAATTGCTTTAATTCTGTAAATGCTTGTTGTTCTTTTTGCTTAGCTGCCTTATATTCATTATCTGCAGTTTCAAATGCTTTTTTAGCTGTTGCTTCTGATTCTTGTTCATTTTTTATTTTTTCTTTCAACCCATCCTCTAATGGCTTAATTTCTTTTTCTAGTTTATCTACTTCTTCTTGTTTACTTTTCTTTTCAGCACTCTTAGCTTTTAATTCTTCTTCTTTTTTATCATAATCTTGTTTTGCTTGTTTTAATTCTTCTTCTGTTACATTTGATTTTTCAAATTCTTTTTTTGAAGCATTAAACTTTTCTCTTAATACTTTATTCTCTTCTAATAATTCTTTTTTCTTCTTTAATTGTTCTATTTCTGCTTCTACATGATTTTGTCTTTTTTCTTCATATCTTTCATTTACATGTTGAAGTAATAGATCTCCTATTACTTTTAAATTATCTTTTGTATATTTTGCTTCAAGTACATATGAATGAGCAAATAGTTTTGTATCCTTATTTTTTTCTATTCTAACATTTTCATCTGTTAACACATTCTTGTATTCTAAAGTTTTTCCATTTATACCTATATTAAACGTACTATCAAAACTTAATTCTAAATCTTTAGCAATTTCATAGTTAATTTTTGCTCCTAATTCTGCCTTAGTTCCTAAAGATATTTCTCCTTTAAAATCTCCTGTAACTCCTTTATATGCAGGCGTTGTATATTTAATATATACATTACTTGAAGTATAGTGAGTAAAATTATCTTGAGCAACTAAATGTGCTCCTAATTTAAAGCCTAAAGCTTCTACTTCAGCATTAATACCTGTTTCTTTAGCTGAAAATTTATTATTATTAATTTCATATTGATTTTTATTAAATGCCTCGACATTACCATGTACATTTGCATAAAGTACAGAAGCTAATAAAATTGATGTTATTGCGATTTTATTCATAAGATCCTCCATTTATATTCTAAAATTCCCATAAAAAAGGGGTTGTTAAATTTTTTTAACAACTCCTATTCTATTTTATTACCACATATATTTAATACTTATATTTGTTCCCAATGCACTTTCCTTATATTGAACTTTTTCAAAATTATTGCTTAATTCTAAATCAGCACTGATTAATAGGTTATTTACTGGTGTACATTTAAATGCTACCTTAGGCGTTAAGCTATATTTAATATTCAAATCACTTGTTGTTAATTTGTCTGCTGTTACTTGCCCACTTAATTCTGGTACTATGAATATGTTCTTCTTAACTTCAAAATTATAGTTAATTTTTCCATTTAATTTTGCATAAGGCATAAATTCACTTACCACTTTTTCCTTATCTTTTTTTACTGATTTATATGCTGTTCCTAATGTCAATTTACCTTCAACACCAAGATTTTTATAAGCATATTCAACACCTAATTTTGCTCCAACATAAATTGTATTTTCTTCCATTTTATTATATGGATTTTCATTTATATCTTTTATTTGTTCTTCTTTAGTTCTTTCTTTTATATCAATTTCAGCATTTACTTCCTTAAGTTTATTTTCTACATTTTCAGCATTAATTTCACCAGTAAATACTTCTTTTTTCAACTCAGTTTCATTATCAGTTAAGTTTTTATTATCTTCATCAAATTTTGCTTTTTTATCTTTCTTATTTTCAATACCAGCTTTTTTATTTGATAAAGCATCAAAATCATTTTTTAAAGTATTTTCTTCATCACTTAATTGTTGCAAGCTAGTTTTAGCTGCTTCAAGTTCTGCTTCTTTATTTTTTATAGTTTTATCTTTTTCACTAAGGTTATTATTTAAATTCTTTAGAGTTGTTTTTTTAGTTATCGCCTTAAACTTGTCATCGTATTCTTTATACTTTTTAGCAATTTCATTTTGATTTTCTTCTATTTTAGAATTTAATTCTTCTATCTTATTATCTATTGTACTTATAGTTAATTCTGTTTCATTTATATAGTTTAAAACTATCCTATCAGCTATTTGATTAATTTCTAATTTTTCTTTTTCTTCTTTTATTTTCTTTTTTGCATTTTCTATTTGTTTCTTTATATCTTTACTTTCTAAACGATTTTCATACATTTCTTTTGCTTTTTTCATATTTTGTAATTCTGAATATGTTTTAGATAGTTTTTCATCTTTTTTCTCGTATTCTTTTATTTTTTCTTCAGTTTTTGTTTTTAATTTAGAAAAGACTTTGTTTAATAAAGTTGCAACAAAAGATTTGTTTTGTTCTTTTTCTTCTGCTTTTAAAAATTTTTCATAGACTGTTTTTAGTTTTTGTAAATCTACATATGTCTTACTTGAACTTTCTAATTCTTTTTCATATTTTGCTATCTTTTCATCAATTTTATCTATTTGTTTATAGATTTCTTGTTCTTTTTTTAGATTTTTTAAACTATTTTCAGAACTACTTATTTCATTTTTAAGAGTTTCAATATCTTTATTTCCTTGTGAAATACTATCTTTAATTTGTTTTGATTTATCTAAATGGCTATTTTTTTCTTGTTCTTTTTTAGCTTTTAATTTTTCATTTTCTTTTTTTTCATTTGTTAATTTTGCATTTTCTTGTTTCAAGTTATCTAATTCTTTAGAAATAGCATCTTGATTTTCTTTCAATGCTTTAACTTCTTCTGTAATTTTATTTGCATCTACTTGTGCTTTTAACTCATTTAGTTCATTTTGTAATTCATCTACATTTTTTTGTTTTTTATCTTTTTCAGCACTCTTAGCTTTTAATTCTTCTTCCTTTGTAGTGTAGTCTGTCTTAATCTTATTAGCTTCTTCTTCTGTAACATTTACTTTTTCAAATTCTTCCTTTGATGCTTTTGCTATTTCTCTTAATTCTTTATTTTTTTCCAATAATTCTTTTGTTTTTCTTAATTTATCAATATTTTTTTCAAGAGCTTCTACTTGGTTTGGTTTCTTTTTTTCATATCTTTCATTTACATGTTGAAGTAATAAATCTCCTATTACTTTTAAAGTATCTTTTGTATATTTTGCTTCAAATACATATGAATGAGCAAACAATTTTGTTTCGCTATCTTTTTCTATTGTAACACCTTCGTCAGTCAATACATTTTTATATTCTAAAGTCTTTCCATTTATACCAGGATTAAATGTACTAGCAAAACTTAATTCTAAATCTTTCACAGGTTCGTAAATAAGTTTTGTTCCTAATTCTAATTGAGCTCCTAAAGAAGCTTTACCTCTAAATTCACCTTTAATTCCTTTGTATGCAGGTGTTGTATATTGAGCATAAACATTACTTGAAGTAAATTTTTTAAAATCATCTTGTGCTACTAAATGTGTTCCTATTTTAAAGCCCAAAACTTCCACTTCAGCATTAATACCTGTTTCTTTAGCTGAAAATTTGTTACTATTTATCTTATATTGATTATTATTAAACGCTTCTACATTCCCATGCACATTTGCATAAAGTACAGAAGTTAAAAAAATAGATGTTATTGCAAGTTTATTCATATTTTATTCCCCCATTTTAGATTATTCTTATTATATCATAAAATCACTACTTACCCTCAAAAATTAATTTAAAATATTTAACTTTGTCTTGTTTTAATTTTATTTTTTGTTAATTTTTCATTTTTTTATTTTAAAATTGAACTTTTACACTTTTTTAACTTTTTTTCATTAAATTGAAAAATTTAAAAATTTTGATATAATATAATATAATTTTTTAATTAGGAGGTTTCATATGAAAAAGCTTAAATTCAGTCTTGTTATAAGGTTAATTTTTGCAATTTTTTTAGGAATTATACTTGGTAATTTTTTACCCCTTAGTTTTGTTAGAATATTTAAAACTTTCACAAGCTTTTTTGGTAGCTTTTTAGCTTTTTTATACCTTTTATGATTATTGGTTTTGTTGTAATTGGAATTGCTCGTTTATCTGAAGGGGCAGGAATTTTACTAGCATTAACAGCTGGAATTTCATATATTTCAACTATTATTGCCGGCTTATTTTCATATACAGTAGCTTTTAACTTTTACCCAAATTTAGTATCTACCGATCTTGTTAAAAGCTTACAATATACTATTTCTAACAATTCAATGCTAGTTTCACCATATTTCACTATACCTCTTTCACCAGCATTAGATGTTACAACGGCTATAGTTTTTGCATTTATGGTAGGAATTACTATAAGTTATATGAGAAAAGAAAAAATTGGAGAAACAACTTTCAATATTTTCAATGATTTTGAAATGATAGTTACAAGAATTTTAAATTATTTTATAATCCCCTTATTACCTATACATATTTTTGGTATTATATGCGAACTAACTTATACTGGCGAAGTATTTTCTATAAGTGAACCTCTCCCACTTAAAATTACTTTGTAATTTTTGAAGTGGGAGCTTCTTCTTGGGAAGTAGTTATTTTTGTAACTATATTTACCAAGCTATCCCCGTAGTTCCTACGGTTCTTTATACTTTCTTTTAGACTGCTTGTCTTATTCTTAAACCTTCAGCTAATATATTTTTCGCTGCATTTATATCTCTATCGTGTGTTGTATTACAAAATGGACAAGTCCACTCTCTTATACTTAGAGCTTTCTTACCTGTATTTTCTCCACATACAGAGCATATTTGACTTGATGGATACCATCTGTCTATTTTTATAATTTCTTTTCCGTACCATTTAGCTTTGTATTCTAATTTATTTATTAGTTTATACCATGATACATCAGCTATACTTCTTGCTAATTTATGATTTTGTAATAAGCCCTTTGTATTTAAGTCTTCTATACAGATAATATCGTGGCTTTTGATTATTTCTGTACTCAACTTATTTAAGAAATCATTACGACTATTCATAATTTTTTCGTGTATCTTCACCAATTTGATTTTTTGTTTTTGATAATTTTTACATTCTTTCAAATCTCTTTTTTCTTTTTTTGCTACTTCTTGTTTTCTTGATAATTTCCTTTGTTCTCTTCTTAATTTTCTCTCTAATTTTCTACTAAATTTTTTATTACCTACTTTTTCTCCATTTGATAATATCATCATATCTTTTAGTCCTAAATCAATTCCAATGTTTGAATTAGTTTTAGGAAGTTCATTTATTTCTGTCTCACACAAGATAGATACATAATATTTTCCACTTGCTACTCGCGATATTGTTACTGACTTTATTATTCCTTTTATTTCTCTATGTATTTTTATTTTTATTAGCGATTTTAATTTAGGAATTTTAATATGCTTTCCAACTATATTTACAGTTCCGTTTTGGTTGTTTGTTGTGTAGCTTTGAACTGTATTTTTCTTTGATTTGAATCTCGGAAAACCTATAGTCTTATCTCTAAAAAAGTTTTTGTATGCTTTATCTAAATTCATTTTAGCATTAGCAAGAGCAAGACTATCAACTTCTTTTAGAAATTCATACTCTTTTTTATATTTTGCAGGAGTAGGATATTTTAATTTTTTATCAGAATTACCCTTACTTTCTTCATATGCTTTAATTCTATCATTTAGCATAAGATTATATACAAGGCGAACACAACCAAAAGTTTTACTAAAAAATATCTTTTGTTCATCGCTTGGATAAATTCTAAATTTATATGCTTTTAGCTGTTTCATCAGTCCACATCCCTCAAAATTATTTAATCCTTTGTCCTTGTTCTTCTATATATTTTTTTACATTTGGAAATTCTTTTTTTATTATCCGTGAACTTGCTGATTTATATGCATTTATGAATTTAGTCAATTCTGTTTTAGGATGAGCTTTGAACATTATATGTACATGGTCTTTATCATGATTCCATTGTACTAAAGTAATATGATACGAGCTTCCAATCCTAACAAACATATCTTTAGCAAATTCTCATCAAATAAATTTCTTCTATATTTTACAACTTATTCTCTAAAAAACAATAGGGCAATTCATCGCACCACCTACAGAGGTGGGCGACTTCTTGCCCATTATGTTAAAATTTTTTTAATTAATTTCTAAATATTCAAACACAACTGCTAGCATAGCTTTAGAAGCTACTAATAAACTTTCCTCATTAATATCAAATTTCGAATTATGATGCGGATAATTATTATTATCTTTTTTTGCTCCAACATAGAAAAAGCATGAAGGCTTAATTTTAGCATAATGAGCAAAATCTTCTGATGGAGACTGTGGACCACAGTCTTCTGCTTCTAATCCCACTTTTTTTACTGCATTTACAACAAGTTGTGTCATTTTTTTATCATTATTCAATATAGGATAATCAATTAAAAAGTTGTACTCTATATCCATAGAATAAGTTTTTGCAATACCTTGAGAAATTATATTTATTTGTTCTTCAATTTTTTTTATTGTATTTTCTGACATTGCTCTAACATCACCTGTAATTTCAATCTTATCCTTTATTATATTAAAAGTCCCTGCTCCATCAAATGAACCTACAGTTACTACACCATTTTCAAAAGGACTTAATCTTCTTGATACTATAGTCTGTAAAGCCATAATAAGATTTGCACCAGCAACTATAGCATCATTTGCAGTATGTGGCATAGAACCATGTCCACCTTTACCTATCAATTTAACGTTAAATTTTGATCTTCCTTGTTGAGTTTCTCCACTATGATAATATACTTTCCCAACAGGCATATCCGTCATAACATGTATACCAAAAAAATTATCTACTTCATCTAAATTACCTGATTTTATCATACCTATTGCTCCTCCTGGCGTCATTTCTTCGGCATGTTGATGAATTATATATATTTTACCTTTAAGCTCTTTTTTATATTTTATCAAAATATCTGCTAATACCATAAGATAGGCAGTATGTGCATCATGCCCACAAGCGTGCATGACTCCTATATTTTTGGATGAAAAAGTTAAACCTGTTTCTTCTTTTATTGGTAGAGCATCAAAGTCTGCTCTTAGTCCCATTGTCTTACCAGGCTTTCCACTATCTATTATTACAACTACACCATTTCCTCCAACATGAGTTTTAACTTCAACTCCTTTATTTTCATAATATTTTGATATATATTCAGCTGTTTTAGTTTCTTTAAAAGATATTTCTGGATTTTCATGTAAATATCTTCTAATTTTTATCATTTTTTCCTTATCTTTTTCTAATTCTTTAACCAATTTTTCAAGTTTCATTTATATACCTCCTAGTTAATTATAGCATAAAGTCAATTTTTTATTTCAAAAAATATATAGAATAGTGTATAATAAAAAAAGAAAAGAGGTGTATAAGTAAATGAGAGTTATTATTTTAAAAAATAAGGAAGAAATTGGAAAATGGAGTGCATATTTAATAGCTAAGAGGATTAATGAATTTAAACCAACTGAACAAAAACCCTTTGTTTTAGGTTTACCAACTGGATCTACACCCTTAGTAACTTATAAAGAACTTATAAAATTAAATAAGGAAGGGGTAGTATCTTTCAAAAATGTTGTTACCTTCAACATGGATGAATATGTAGGTTTAAGTCCTGATCATAAGCAAAGCTATCACTATTTTATGTATGAAAATTTTTTCAAACATATTGATATAAAAGAAGAAAATATAAATATTTTAAATGGTTTAGCAACTGATCCTGAAGCAGAATGCATAAGATACGAAGAAAAAATAAAAAGCTATGGTGGCATAAACTTTTTCTTAGGTGGTGTAGGTGAAGATGGGCATATTGCCTTTAATGAACCTGGATCTTCATTAGCTTCAAGAACAAGGGATAAAGAATTAACACAAGATACTATCTTAGCTAATTCAAGATTTTTTGATAATGACATTACACAAGTTCCAAAATTAGCCCTTACTGTTGGAGTTGGAACCATAATGGACAGTGCTGAAATTATGATAATGGCTAATGGTTACAAAAAATCTTTAGCTGTCAGACATGCAATAGAAATGGGTGTTAATCATATGTGGACAGTTTCTATGTTGCAAATGCACAAAAAAGCAATAATTGTTATAGATGAAGATGCAGCTCTTGATTTAAGATTAAAAACTTATAAATATTTCAAAGACATTGAAGCTAAAAATCTTAATCTTGAAGACCTTTATTCACTAATAGGAGGAAAAAATAAATGAAAAAAATTTTAATATTGTTAAGCTTAACATTAGCTCTTAATACCTTTGCCTTTTCATATGTTGAATTTTTTAATAAACAACAATTCACACAAAGTTTAGATAAAAATGATTTTTTAACTAATTCTGAAGTTGACAAATCTATTGATGAACAAATAAAAGATGCAATGAAAAATTTAAAAGATCCTAAATTGGAAATAAAAGCAAATAATCCATCTTTCAAAAGTGTACTTATAACTACAAGCGATAACAAATATTATGGTCTTACTTTTGATGCTACTACAGGAAAAAGAATATATATGAAAGATTTCTTTGTAAATGGTTATGAAAGTCCTGTTGAAGAAATTATTAAAAATAGAATGTTTCAATTTGGCTTAAAACCTTCTAAGAAATTTTCAGGTATTTCTAAATGGTTTAACCAAAACTATTATTTAGAAGATTTTGCAGTTGTAATTTTAATGGAAAATTCAACTGATTTTGCTGATAAAAATGTGGTAGTCCCTATTCTAGTAGGAGAATTGAGAGGTTTAGTAAAATAGATGCAAAATACTAAATGGGTTTTAAAAGAAAAGAAAGCACAAATTACTTCTTTACCCATAGATAAAGATATTTTAAATATTTTAGCAACAAGAGGTATTACAAAAAAAGAAGATATTATTAATTTTATACAACCTAACATCAAAAATTTGCACGACCCTCTTCTACTAACAGATTTAGAAAAGGCTGTTGAAAGAATTTTTGTTGCTATATCTAATGATGAAAAGATTTGCATATATGGAGATTATGACGTGGACGGTATTACTTCCACGTCTATTCTATACCTAGCCTTTAAAAAATTAGGAGCTAAAAATATTGATTTCTATATTCCAATAAGAGATGAAGGTTATGGTCTTAATAATCAAGCTATAAAGCAAATAAAAGATAATGGTGCCGATTTAATAATAACTGTTGATTGTGGAATTACCTCATACAAAGAAATTAACTATGCAAATTCTTTAGGTTTAACAGTTATAGTTACCGATCACCATAATTTACTTGATCCAGTAGTCCCAAATGCCTATGCTGTTGTAAATCCAAAAAGATTGGAGAATAAATATCCTTTCAAGGAATTAGCTGGTGTAGGTACAGCTTTTATGCTAGTTTTAGAATTATTCAAAAGAAAAGATATGTATGAAGAAGCCCTTGACTATATAGATCTTGTTAGTCTTGGAACTATAGCAGATGTTGTACCCTTAGTTCAAGAAAATAGAATAATTGTAAAATATGGTCTAAAACAACTACAAAACACAAAAAATCTAGGTCTTAAATTGCTAATAAATAAAGTATTTCAAGATAAAATAGATGATTTTTCTGTTGGAGATGTTGCCTTTACAATTTGTCCAATTTTCAATGCTGCTGGTAGATTACAAGATGCAAAATTAGTTGTCCATCTTCTTATTTCTCAAAATGCTCGTGAAATTGAAGCTATAATAGAAGAATTACTTCTTAAAAATTCAGAGAGAAAAAAAATACAAAATGATATTTTTAATCTAGCAAAAAAAGAAATAGAAAAAAATGAAAAAGACTATATTTTAATAAGTTCAAGTCCACTGTATCATCATGGTGTTATAGGTATCGTAGCAGCAAAATTTGTTGATATATATTTTAAACCTTGTATTATTTTAGAAGAAAAAAAGGACGAAGGTATAGCCGTTGCTTCTTGTAGAAGTATTCCTAATTTTGATATTACTAAAGCTTTACAACACTGTGGTGATTTACTTGTTCGTTATGGTGGTCATGTTGGTGCAGCAGGTTTTACTATAGAAATTAAAAATATTAAAAAATTCAAAGAGAAGATTAATGCTTATGCAAAAAAATATTTAAAAGAAGCAGATTTTTGTAAATTAATAGAAATTGATAAGGCTATTCCTATTCAAAAAATTTCTTATGAATTTTATAGGATACTTGAATTATTAAAACCTTTTGGTTTTGGTAATCCTAATCCAACATTTTTAACTAAAAATATTATAGTTGAAAACTCAAAAGTAATAGGTCAAGATAAAACACATTTAAGTTTTGATTTTTCACAAAAAGGTTTTGTTAATAAGGGAGCAGTATGGTTTTCTAAGGCTTCTTTAATTGATAAAATAAATAAAGGAATATTTTATGATATAGTATATAAAATAAATTTAAATCTATACAATGGAAAATACTATACAAAAGTTTTAATAGATGATATGAAAGAATCAAAATTAAGTGATGATGGTCTAAGTTTCTTAAAATCTTTACATGAAACTTCATTCCCAATGAAATCAATATTTTATTCTAATTGTATTTTAAATAAGGATGAAATATTAGATATAAGTTATCATACTCAAAGATTGAGCATATATAAGGGGAATAATTTCTTGGGTAAATTAGATTATAATATCTCAAGATTGCTTTATCAATTAAATAAATTATACAATTTTAATTTTAAAATAAAAGTTATTAAAACTACTAATATAAATGATATATTTTCTGTAGATATTTTAATTTTGAGAAAATTTGACTTGTTATGTTTTAAAAAAAATGATATAAATATTTTTAAATATATAAAAAAAGAATTAATTTCTTATCTTGATTATGATAGTACAACAAAGTTAGCTTTGTCTGCTTTGTATAAAAAACATAAAAATATACTATTAAGTTCTAAAAATATAAATACACCTTTAAGTGCTAATATTTACCTTACTTTTGCAATGTATAATAATTTAAAGGGCTTTTCAACCTGTCTTTTGACTAAGAATAATAACTTATTAACCAATCAAAGATTAGCTTATTTCACAACAAAAGAGCCTACAGCACCTTATGCTATACTAGATAGAAATACATATGATAAAGAAATTGATCTTAGTGCTTTCAAACAAGTTATACTTTTAGATGATAAAATTGATGAATTTAAGGATTTTTACTCTGTAAAAAATAAAGTAAATTTACCAAAAAATATATTAAAATTATCTAAAGAAAATGTTAAAATATATGGAAATGAAAATATTTACACTTCTTTTTTATCTTTTGAAGATAAAAAGAACTTTATAGAAAAAATTAAAAATAATGAAATTATACTTTCAGATGAAAGTATATATGAAATTTTATAGGAGGATTTATGTCAGTCGGTATTTTTTACGGAACAACTACAGGTGTTACAGAAGAAGTAGCACAAATTGTAAGCGATAAAATAGAAGGTTCTGAACTTTTTGATGTTGCAAATGGAATAGATAATATAAATGATTTTGATTTTTTAATCCTTTGTGCTTCAACATGGGGTTTAGGAGATATACAAGATGATTGGATGGCAGTAATTGATGAACTACCTCGTTTTAATGGTAAACCCATTGCTCTATTAGGTACTGGTGATGCTGTTGCCTTTGCAGATACCTTTGTTGATGGGCTTAGATTGCTATATGACAAATGTAAAAAAGCTGGTGCTAATATAGTAGGTATGGTTCCAACAGATGGTTATGATTTTGTTGCCTCTATTGCAATAATTGATGGTAAATTTTTAGGTCTACCTATTGATCATATGAATGAACCTGAAAAAACAGAAGAAAGAATTGAAAATTGGCTAAAAACTTTAGATAAATATATCCATTAGAAAGAGGGAATTCATGAATACAAAAAGAATAAATTATAATCTTAGAATATATGCTATTGACAAACTATTTTATACTACTAAAGAACTTGGACCTATATATTCAAAAACCAAAACAACTTTCAATGTTTGGTCTCCAACAGCTACAGAATTAAATTTAATAGAATATAAAAAGGACAACACTACCAGTCTACATCCCATGATCAAAGGAAAAGATGGTGTATTTTCGCTTACTTTAAAGGGAGATTTAGATGGTTTTATCTACAATTATCAAGTTCATTTTGATAATATCGTAAATATCGCCGTAGATCCTTATGTGAAAGCTACAACAGTTAATGGTGAAAAAGGTGTAGTAGTAAATTTAGCAAAAACTAATCCAAGAAATTTTAATAGAATGAAAAGCTTTTCAAAAGCTACTGATGCAATAATTTATGAAATGAGTGTTCGTGATTTCACAGTAGATGAAAAAGCTTCCTTCAAACATAAGGCTCAATTTTTAGGACTTTGTGAAACTAAGGCCCTTAAATATTTAAAAAATTTAGGTATTACTCATGTGCAACTTATGCCTATATTCAACTTTAGTTCTGAATCTGTAAATGAATTAAAGCCTTTAGAAAAATATAATTGGGGTTATGATCCTGTAAATTATAATGTAGTTGAAGGAGCTTTTGCAACTGATCCAACAAAACCAAGCCTTAGAATTAAAGAATTAAAAACTGCAATTAAGACCTTACATGATAATGGTATTCGGGTAATTATGGATGTTGTATACAATCATGTTTTTGATGCTATGCAACATAGCTTTGAAAAATTAGTTCCTAATTATGGCTTCAGAAAAGATGATATTGGAAACTTCTCAAATGGTTCTGCCTGTGGTAATGATGTAGCTAGTGATCATTTAATGATAAGAAAATATATTGTAGATAGTGTTGTATATTGGGCAAAAGAATTCAAATTAGATGGCTTTAGATTTGATTTGATGGGCTTATTAGATGTTACTACTATGCAAGAAATAAGAAAAGAACTTGATAAAATAGATAAAAGTATTATTTTACTTGGAGAAGGTTGGCATTTGAATACAGATTTACCTAAAGATCAAATGGCTACACAAACTAATGCTGATAAATTAAAAAATATTGCCTTTTTCAATGATAATATAAGAAATGATTTAAAAGGTTCTACTTATGAAGAATTAAGTTTAGGTTTTGTAAATTCATGGTCTTCAAAAAAAGAAAGTTTGATAAACTCAATAAAAGGTGGTAGTGGACTTTATTCATACACTAGTCCAAATCAATTAGTTCAATATGTTGAATCTCATGATGATTACACACTATTTGATCAATTAACACTTTCAAAAGAAGGAGAAAATATAAATAACATAAAAAAAATGCATAAAATGGCTACTTCTTTAATTCTTTTATCACAAGGAATACCATTTATACATTCAGGACAAGAATTTTTTAGAACAAAAAATAAAATAGAAAATTCATATAAGTCTAGCGATAAAATAAACTTATTTGATTGGACTAGAATGAAATCTAATAAAAAATATGTGGAATATGTACAAGATCTAATCAAATTTAGAAAAAATAATCCAATATTTCGCTTAGATTCCTATGATGAAATAGAAAAGGTCTTTAAATTATTGAAATTTTCTAAAAATTTCATTGCCTTTAGTCTAGGATCTTTCATCATTCTAGCTAATTCTTCAAAGAAAACAAAACAATTCAAGGATTTTGAAGGAGAATATGAGTTGATTGCTTCAAATTATAGTTTTTCAAAAAATAATATAATTGTTAGCAAAGCCATCAATGTTACTTCTTTAAATCTTTTAATTCTTAAAAAGGTGGAAAAATGAAAAAAATAATACTATTGATTTTAACTTTTTTTCTTTGTTTTTCTTGTCTAAAAAAGCCTAAATCTGTTCATAAAGATACGATAAAAATAGGAATAATCCAATTTGTAGCTCATCCTGCCTTAGATAGGGCAAAAGAAGGCTTTGAAGAACAATTTAAAAACGATAAATATAAGGTAACATTTATAGAAAAAAATGCAAATGCCGAATTAACTACAGCAAAAATTATAGCAAGTAATTTTGTAAGAGAAAAGGTTGACTTAATCTATGCTATAGCAACACCAAGTGCTCAAGCTTGTTTAAGTGAAACAACTAGCATCCCCATTATTTTTTCAGCTGTAACTGATCCTCATGATGCAGGTTTAATAGCTAAAAATATTACTGGAGTTACAGATTATGTTGACATTTTAGAACAACTTAAATTATTAAAGCAAATAAACAAAGATATCAAAAGTATTGGTGTTTTATATAATTCATCTGAAGCTAATTCAAAAGCTACAATTAATCAATTACAAATAGCTTGTAAAAATCTAAATATTAACCTTGTTACTAAAAGTGTTACACAAATAAATGAAGTTCCTCAAGCTATCAAACTGTTAATCTCACAAACAGATGCTATTTATACACCAACAGATAACTTAATAGCTTCTGTTATGCCTATTATAACAGCTGAAGCTATAAAGCAAAAAAAGATAGTTTTTGGTTCTGAAAAAGCTCATGTTGAAGGTGGTGCATTAATAACTAAAGGTATAAATTACTATGACTTAGGTAAACAGGCTGCTAATATGGCTATTGATATTTTATATAACAAAAAAAATATTTCCAACTTGCCTATAATTAATATGCCCCTAAACGACATTGAAATAAATAAAGAAACTCAAAAAAAATTAGGAATTTCTTTGCCTAATTTAAAATAGGAGGTCAAGTATGAAAAAATTTTTTTACTTAATTCTAATTTCAATTTTACTATTTTCTTGTAAAAAATCTCCTGAACATTTCAAGGTAGGTATTTCAAAAGTTGTATCTCATCCTTCTCTTAATCTTGTAGAAGAAGGTATTAAAGATACTTTAAAAGATAAGAATATAGCTATTGATGTTAAAATTGCTAATGGAGAACTTAGTACTGCAAATTTAATTGCAAACACATTCAAATCAGGAAATAAGTCTTTGGTAGTAGGAATAGGAACTATGTCAGCTCAAGCTTTAAAAAGTGTAAATACTAAAACTCCTTTAGTTTTTGCAGCAGTTTCAGATCCTAAGCAAGCTAAATTACTTGCTCCCAATGTTACAGGAACTTCAGATAATTTAACTTGTGTTGATAAACAACTTGATTTATTATTAAAATATTTTCCTAATACGAAAAATATTGCCATATTTTATTGTGGCTCTGAATTAAATTCTATCTCACAGGTTGAAACTATTGAAAATGAAGCAAGCAAAAGAGGACTACACATATTAAAAGGTAGTGCTACATCTTCATCTGAAATACCACAAGTTGTTAGTAATCTTATTAAAAAAGCAGATGCTATCTACATTCCTACAGATAATTTAATGGTTTCTAATATTTCATATTTAATTGATATTGCAAAGAAAGAAAAGAAACCTCTTATTACTTCTGAAAATTCTTCTGTAAAATTAGGTGCTTTATTTGCATACAGTGTAGATTATTATGAATTAGGTAAAAAAACAGGTCTTATGATACTTGAAATTAAAAATGGTAAAAATCCAAAAGATATTCCTATAGAAGAGGCTAACCCTCATTTATATGTAAATAAAGATACCGAAAAATACTTTGGAATTGAAATTAAGGAGGAACATCAATGAATGACTTATTGATTTTTATTAGTGTTATACCCGAATCAATAAAAATAGGTTTAATTTATTCTATTATGGCTATGGGGGTATATATTACTTATAAGATTTTAGATTTCCCAGACTTAACAGTAGACGGCTCTTTTCCCTTAGGTGGTTTTGTCTTTGCATACTTTTCATTAGCTAATGTATCACCTTTTTTAGGCTTAGTCTTTTCTTTAATTGCCGGAGCATTAGCTGGTTTATTAACAAGCATTTTTCATATAAAATGTAAAATTGACAAATTATTAGCTGGTATTTTAACCATGATTACACTTTATAGTATAAATGCTAGAATTGTTGATAAACCTAGTGTTTTTGTTGATGCTGATAAAACTATTTATGGTCTTGTTTCATATGACAAACATTTTATTTTATGTA
Organism: Sneathia sanguinegens; assembly: GCF_001517935.1. NCBI lineage: Bacteria > Fusobacteriati > Fusobacteriota > Fusobacteriia > Fusobacteriales > Leptotrichiaceae > Sneathia > Sneathia sanguinegens. The sequence goes on along the minus strand of NZ_LOQF01000003.1, from coordinate 56,476 downwards.
TAATAATTTCAATAGGTCTTTTAATTCTTAAACTTTTATATGATTATAATATCAAAAAAAATATTTATGTTATTAAAAGTTTTGTAATATATCTAATTATTTTCTTTGTTCTAACTTATTATACTTACTATACTGAAGATATTAGCATGTTTATAACTGCAATAATTGTATTTATTATAAAACTTATTATGGACTATATCTTAACATCTAAATTTGGCTTTATACTAAGAGCCTTAGGAGATAATGAAAATATTGTTACTAGCCTTGGTGTAAGTAGTAACAAATTAAAAATTATTGGACTTATGATATCTAATTCATTAGTTGCCTTATCAGGTGCACTATTTACTCAATATATTAGGGTTATAGATCTTTCTTCTTCAGTAGGTACTATGGTAATAGGTTTAGCTTCTATTATATTTGGCTTAGGTCTAATAAAAAAATCAAGAATAATAAATTACATCTCAATAGTTATTGTTGGTTCTATTGTTTATTATATAATAATTAACTTTGCTCTTACATCTGCTGGTCTTACAGAATCAATTTTAACTTTCTTCCATGTTAATGAGCAAATGATAGCTAATTTATCTATTAAACCAACTGATGTAAAAATAATCACTGCCTTATTATTAGCTATTATTCTAGGAATAGATAGTAAGAAAAAGAAGGTGAAATAATGTTAAATTTAAAAAATATAAAAAAGACCTTTATAACTGAATTAGGTACTGAAAAAAAAGTTTTTACTAATTTAAATCTTGAAGCTAAAGAAGGAGATTTTATAACTATTATAGGTAGTAATGGAGCAGGAAAATCGACTTTATTAAATATAATAAATGGTACTATTGCTGTTGATTCTGGAACTATTGAATTAAATGGTATTGATATAACAAATATTAAGTCATATAAAAGAGCAAAATGGATATCACAAGTTTATCAAGATCCAACCTTAGGGACTTCTCCTTCTATGGTAGTCTTGGAAAATTTATCTATGGCTATGAATAAAGGAAAACCTTTTAATCTATCCTTTGGTCTTGATATAAAAAATATACCTTATTTCAATGAACAATTAAAAGATTTGGGTCTAGGTCTTGAAAATCAACTTTATACAAGAGTTGGAGCCTTATCTGGTGGTCAAAGACAATGTCTATCTTTACTTATGGCAACCCTTAAAAAACCTGCAATACTTTTATTAGATGAACATACTGCAGCTCTTGATCCTCAAACTTCTAAAATAATATTAGAAAAAACAAAAAAAATTATAGAAAAAAACAAACTTATTGCTTTTATGATAACACATAATATGCAAGATGCTATAAAATATGGAAATAGATTACTAATGTTTCACAATGGGACTATAATATTTGACATAAAAGGAAAAGAGAAGGAAGCTTTGACAGTTGAAAAACTTTTAGAAATGTTTAAGCAAAAAGAAATTAAATTATCTGATCTATCAGATAAAGATCTTTTCTAAACAATTATATCAATTTGAAAAAGTAAATTTTTATTTTATAATTATTTACTTTTTTTTATATTTTTTTATTACCACCCTATTAATTTGACCTTTTTTTTATTTTGTTCTATAATTTGTTTATAAATAAGGAGGAAATTTAAAATGAAAAAATCATTATTGTTATCAACATTAATTTTATCACTATGTTCATTAGCGAATAAAACAAAGGGTTCAATAGAATTTTACAACAACAATGAACACAGTTTCGAAAAAACAGAAAATTTATTTAATATTAAAAATTTAGGTGTTAAAGCCAGCATTACAAAAAATGAATTTACAATTGGTGCTAATCTTAAATTTAAGGATTTATACCCTGCATACAGTAATAAATTAGATGTAATGTATAATTTTGCAAATAAATCAAAAATATATGCAAAATATGAAAAATCTTTTGGTGATACAACTCCTTCACTAAAAATTAGCTTTAATCCCGATGTACACCCAGACAAAAATGATAAACCAATATTAATTGGTGATATCAGAGTAAAGGGTAAGGTAGAACTTAAAAGAGATGATATAAATGTAGGAATTAGCTCTCAAACTACATTCCCATTTAAAAATTTTGACAAAATTAAAGACTTCCCTCAAGGACAATTAAGCTACAAAGATACTGTGTTATCAAAACATGATCTTTATTTAAATGGTAATACAAAACACATAAAAGATATTAAGGCAAAATTAGAATTATGCAATTCTTATTCAGAACCACCTTATTCTTTAAAGTATCTTTTTGCAACTTTATCTGCAAATTATTCACCTATAAATACTTTAAAATTAGACCTTGCTTCTAATTTCAAATATCAATTTAATGATGGTCTTGACTTTGAAAAGCAATATACTGGTACAAAAAGATTTATAAATAAAATAGATATTTTTTTAAAAAATATTAGTGGACAAGGTATCTATCAACAACAAGCTTCTTATTTTCAATCACACAATTTAGGAATAGAATATACGGGCTTAAATAAGTTTGATTTTAAAATTAATAACTATGTAAATCATTTAAAATACGAAAATGTATTTGTTATTAAAAACGCCCTATCTTATGGTAATGAATTCAACGCAACATATATGCCCATAGATAATTTAACACTTTCTGCTTATACTCATTTAGGTGGTATGTCATTATTATCTAATATTAATAAAATGCATTTTGGTTTATTTGAAATTAATTTAGGTACTAAATATGACTATAAACCTATTAAGCAACTTACTATAAGTCCTGAATTTAATGTTGCATCTTATTTTGGTATAACAAAAGCAAATCCAGTATTTAAGCATTTAATTTGTGCTCCAGCACTAGAACTTACACCTAAGTTAGCATTTAATTATAGTCCTTTAAATAAATTAAATATAAAGGCAAGTGTAGAAACACCAACAACATTTACAATGCTTAATACAAATAGCCCTAATTATTATAAGTTTGGTTTTAACAACACAATTATAAAAAGTGCCTTTAATGTCAAGTATGAATGGTAGAAAAAAAGCTTACAATTGTAAGCTTTTTTTAGTATTTTCACAATAATTTGACCTTTATTTAATTTTGTTCTATAATCCGTTTGTAAATAAGGAGGGAACACAAAATGAAAAGATCATTATTGTTATCAACATTACTTTTATCACTGTATTCATTAGCAAGTATAACAAATGGTTCAATAGAATTTTATAATGATAACGAACACAGTTTTTATTCAAAAAAAAATTCATTAAAAATAACTGATTTAGGACTTAGAACTAATATAACAAAAAATGGACTTACCATTGGTACTAATCTTAAATTTGATGATTTTTATCCTCAAACTAGCGATAAAGACGATACATTTTCTAATTTTATAAATAATTCAAAAATATATGCAAAATATGAAAAATCTTTCGGAGATACAACAACTTCTTTAAAGATAAGCTTTAATCCTAATATGACTAAAAATCAAGAAGATAAAAATGTCTTAATTGGTGACATAAAAGTCAAAGGAAAAGTTGAGCTTACTCACAATGACTTAACTGCCGGTTTCAGTTCTAAGACTGTCTTTCCTTTCAAAAATTGTGGTCAAGACACTTGCCCCAAATATGGTACTAATGTTTTCTCAAAACATGATCTTTATTTAAATGGTGACACAGAATATATTAAAGATATAGATACAAAATTAGAATTATATAATTCTTATTCAGATACTAGCGATTCTTTAAAATATCTTTGCGCAGCTTTTTCTGTCTCTTATTCACCAATAGATAATTTGAAATTAGATATTGCTTCTAATTTTAAATATCAATTTAATGACGACCTTGACTTTGAAGATATTTACACTGGTACAAAAAGATTTACCGACAAAATAGATGACTACTTAACAAATAACACAGATTTTTGTCTATATCAAAAAGATGCTTCTTATTTTCAATCACACAATTTAGGAATTGAATATACTGGCTTAGATAAGTTTAATTTTAAAATTAATAATTATGTAAATCATTTAAAATGCAAAAATGTATATGGCATTAAAAATGCCCTATCATATGGTGATGAATTCAACACAACATATACACCTATAGATAATTTAACACTTACCGCTTATACTCATTTAGGCGGAGTTTCTTTATTGGGTGAATTTCATAAACCCTTAAATATTGGCTTATTTGAAATTAATTTAGGTACTAAATATGACTATTATCCTATTGACGAAATTACTTTAAGTCCTAGTTTAAATGTAGCTACCTATTTTGGTGTTACAAAATCGACTTTTGATTTAGCAAAATTAGCAGCAGCTCCAACTCTAGAGCTTGATCCTAGACTAGAATTTGATTATACTCTTATAAATAAATTAAATATAACTGCTAGTGCAGAAACACCAATAACATTCACAATACTTAAAGATAATAAATTTGGTTTTCATGATGCAAATATAAAGACCTCTTTAGATATTAAATATGAATGGTAAAAAAAGCTTACTCCCGTAAGCTTTTTCAATCAATCAAACTATTTTTTTACCATGAAATTCATCACTATTTATTAATTTTGATAAATTTTCAACATTATCTTTAGTCACTTTTCCAGCAACTACTATTTTCATTTTATTCTTACAAGCTTGTATTAACTCATTCAAAATATCTTTACCTTCAAATGCAGTATTTTTTGTTCCAGATGTTAATATTCTATCGACACCAAGTTCATATAAGGTATCTACAATTTCCAAAGGATTTGACATTTCATCTATAGCCTTATGAAATACTATCTTAAGTGGTTTTGCACTTTCACATAAAAGCTTCATATTTTCAATATCAAGACTTTTATCTTTTTTTAAAACTCCAAATACAACTGCTTCTACTTTTAAGTCCTTACAAATTTTAATATCTTCTATCATAGCTTTTATTTCTTCTTTTGTATAATTAAAATCTCCACCCCGAGGTCTTATCATACAAGCTATTGGTATATCTAATACTTCTTTACAAATTTTAATTGTTCCATATGAAGGTGTTGTACCACCTTCTTCTAAATTATCACAAAGTTCTATTCTATTTGCACCTTTTTTCTTTGCTAAAATTGCTTCTTCTATAGACCCAACACAAGCCTCATATATCATCTTATTTCCCTACTTTCTCTATAAATTCTCTTATAGTTTTTTCATATAACTCAGGACGTTTTTCATCCATTTCAGAATGTTCTACATTTGGAAATAGAACATATTTTTTAATTTTTCCCTTATATGCATCATATATTTTTTTACTATATTTTGGATATACAAAAGTATCAGCTCCACCATGTAAAAATAGTATTGGAATATTTGTGTTATTTATTTTATCACTTACCTTTATACCTTTTATATCAATTTTTAAATGTGCAAAAGCAACCATTCTTGCTAAAGGTAGAATTGGAAAAGCTGGCAAATTAAATCTTTTCTTTAATTCAGTTTTGAAAACTGAATATATATCATCATAAGGTGAATCTACTATTAACATTTTAACATTCTTAGGAAAATCTTCTTCTACTGCAGCTTGTAAAACCGTTGCAGCTCCCATCGACATTCCATATAGGACAATATCCTTATCCTTATATTCTTTTAAAATATCAATTAAAACTCTTTTTTCTTTTTTTCCAAAAGTATAATATTTGCTTTGATTGTCTATCATTAAAATAGAATAATTCATTTTCATAAATAGATCTTTTTCATTTTCCATTCTTTTTGCATCAGATTTATATCCATGTAAAATAACAGCTAATTTTTTATCATCCCTTTTTATATACTCCACATTTATTCCTTTAGCAACCTTATTAACCATAGCATAATTAAAGAAATATTCACCTATTGCAGCTAATATTATTACTATAACTACTGTTGCTATTAAAATTTTCTTTTTCATATATCCCCTTTCAATTATTTTTTAATTTATTATATCAAAATTTTATTAAAATTGTAAATTATATTCACTTTACATTTATTTGAATATGTGCTATCATTATATGAATAATGAATGAAAGGAGTTTCCACAAATGAAAAAAGGTTTACACCCTGAATACAGATTAGTTGTATTTGAAGACACAAGTAATGGATATATGTTTTTAGGAAAATCTACTAAAAATACTAAAGAAACTATTATGTTCGAAGGTGCAGAATATCCAGTTATTAAGGTGGCTATAAGCTCAACTTCACATCCGTTCTACACAGGAAAATCAAAATTTGTTGATGAAACTGGAAGAGTTGATAAGTTTAAGAAAAAATACAATTTATAATTCTCGCAGAGTTGTTGCTCTGCTTTTTTTTGAAATTTTAGGAGGTATATATTATGGCTATTTTTGAATTTAACCACCCACTTATTGCACACAAATTAACTAATTTAAGAAACAAGGAAACTGACACAAAACTTTTCAGAGAAAGCTTATACGAAATTGCAGCACTTATGGTTTATGAAGCTACAAAGGATTTACCATTAAAAGAAATAGAAATTACTACACCAATTATGACTACAACTACAAAAGTATTAGCAAAACCAGTTACAATTGTTCCAATATTAAGAGCTGGTCTTGGCATGGTAGATGCTCTACTTGATTTAATCCCTAATGCAAAAGTTGGACATTTAGGTGTGTATAGAAATGAAGAAACTTTTAAACCTGTTTACTACTATGCAAAAATGCCTACAAATGTTGTGGAAAGTAAGGTTATTATAACAGACCCTATGCTTGCAACAGGTGGTTCTATAATCTACACAATAGATTATTTAAAATCACTTGGTGTTAAAGATATTACAGTAATGTGTATAATAGCTGCTCCAGAAGGACTAAAAGCTGTTACTGAAAAACATCCAGATGTAAATATTTATGTTTCAGCAATAGATAAAGGTTTGAATGAACATGCCTATATTTATCCTGGTTTAGGAGATGCTGGAGATAGAATTTTTGGAACAAAATAAAAAAAATTATGGTATAATACAATAGAGGATAATATGAAAATAGAAAATAAGAAACTTAATTTTGAACAAATAAATGAAATTATTACTCATATTGCTAAATTAATATCAAAAAATAAAGAAAAAAGTATTTGTATAGGTCTTGTAGGAGACTTAGGTACTGGTAAAACTACATTCGCCAAGAAACTGTTAAAGGATCTTGGCGTTTGCCAACCAGTGAAAAGTCCAACTTTTACTTTTTTAATTGAGTATTTCACAAAAGATATTGATATAGCACATTTTGATGTATATAGAATTAATAATGAAGAAAGCCTTTATGACATTGGGTATTTTGACTACATTGATGCTCCAGGTTTAATTTTGATAGAATGGGCAGATTTAATTAAAAATAGTCTACCTGATAATTGTCTTTTCTTTGAAATAAAACATGATAGTTTAAATACAAGATATATTTCTATATACACAATGAAAGATGGTGAAAAAAATTATGTTGACCTTTACAATTACAACTTCGACTAAACTTGCAAGTATGAGCTTATTTAAAGATGACCTTTTATTAGGAAATATAACTATAAATGTAAAAAGAACTCATTCTATAAATATTTTAAGTCAAGTTAAAAGTCTTTTTGATTGGGCAGATGAAAAAATATCTAATGTAACTCACGTAATAATATCAAAAGGTCCTGGTTCTTTTACTGGAATAAGAATTGCTATGGCTCTAATTAAGGGAATTTTTGCCCTAGATAAAGATGTTGAAATTTATAGTGTCTCTGAATTAGATGCAATATATTACAATGTGAAAAACTTGGGAGATATAATAGTTTCTGGTATTGATTCAAGAAAAGGAAAAATTTACTATAATATCCATACAGACCAGGTAAAAACAACTAATGATAGTATTGGAAATATATATGAACTAATTAAAAATTTTGAAAATTCAGGTAAATCACTTGTTTTTGCAGGAGATATAGCATATAACTATAGAGATGAAATAAATAAATTAAATCATTGTAAATTAAGTTATCATAAGCTTCTAGTAGATTCAAAAATTTTTTACGATATGTTCAAAGAAGGTTTGGCTACAAAAGAAGATATTTCTACCTTAGCTCCATACTATCTTGAAAAATCTCAAGCAGAAAAAGAATATAAAGGAGAATAAATATGTCCCTATTAAAACCAAAAAAAGGCTTTTTTTCTAAATTAAAGGAATTTTTCATGGGTCAGAGTATAAGCGATGATCTTTATGATAATTTAGAAGAACTATTAATTCAATCTGATATAGGTATTAAGACTACAACAAATATTATAGAAGAATTATCAAAGTATAAGTATAAAGAATCTAGTGAAATATATAATAAGCTAGAAGAAATACTTATAGAAAAGTTAAATATATTCAATAATAATAGCCTTAATATTGAAAGAAATAAAAAAAATATTCTTTTAATAGTAGGTGTTAATGGAGTTGGAAAGACTACATCTATAGGTAAAATTGCAAATATGTTAAAAAATAAAAATTATTCAGTAGTTATAGGTGCAGCTGATACTTTTCGTGCTGCTGCTATAGAACAACTAGAAGAGTGGGGAGAAAGAACTAATACTCGTGTTATTTCACAAAGAAAGGGAACTGATCCAGCAGCTGTTGTTTTTGATACGATTAACTATCTGAATGCCGAAAATATAGAAGTAGGAATAATTGATACTGCTGGTCGTTTACATAATAAAAAAGGCTTAATGGATGAACTAGCAAAAATTAAAAAAATTATAGAAACTAAAACTACTAATGCAAATATTGAAACTTTATTAGTAATTGATGCAACAACAGGACAAAATGGCTTGGAACAAGCAAGAATCTTTAATGAGATAACAGCAATATCTGGCATTATTCTAACTAAATATGATGGTACTGCTAAAGGAGGAATAATTTTCCCTATAATCGACGAAATTAAAAAACCAGTAAAATTCATCGGTGTAGGTGAAGGCATCAATGATCTTAAGATTTTTGATGCAAAAGAATTTGTAAAAGAAATTTTTAATAAATAAGGGGAGAATAAAATGTCTAAGAATTTAATTGAAGAAATTAAAGAACAAGTAAAATCAGACAAAAAAAATATTGTGTTGCCTGAATCTGAAGATGAAAGAGTTTTAAGAGCTGCCGCAAAAATTTATGAAGAAAATTTTGCCTCAGTTACATTACTTGGCTCTAAGGAGCAAATTGAAAAAGATGCAAAGAAATATAATTTAAATTTAGGAGATACTAAGATAATAGATCCTAAAAATTTTGAAAATATTGATGACTTTGCTACTGAATATGCTGCTTTAAGAGCTAAAAAAGGAATGACTTTCGAACAAGCTCGTGAAATTATGCTAAAAGATCCTAGATTTTTTGGTGCTATGTTAGTTAGAAAAGGTTATGCTGATGGTATGGTTGCTGGTTCAATATCTCCAACTGCATCAGTTTTAAGAGCCGCTATACAAGTAATAGGTACAAAAAAAGGTCTTAAGACTGTTTCAAGTGCTTTTGTTATGTTGTTGAATAATGACACTTATGGAGAAAATGGTACTTTGATATTCTCAGATTGTGCTGTTATTCCTGAACCAACAGCTGAACAAATAGCTGATATAGCTATTTCAGCCGTTGAAACTGCTACAACTGTAGGTAGATTAAAAGACCCTAAAGTTGCCTTATTAACATACTCAACAAAGGGTAGTGCTGAAGGTGAAACTGTTACAAAAATGAGAGATGCAAAGAAATTATTAGAACAAAGAAATGTTTCTTTTGCCTTTGATGGTGAATTACAATTTGATGCTGCCGTTGTTCCTAGTGTTGCAGAATTAAAAGCAAAAGGTTCTAATGTTGCTGGTCATGCAAATATTATGATTTTCCCTAACTTATCAGCTGGAAATATTGGTTATAAGTTAGTACAAAGACTTGCTGGTGCACAAGCTTTAGGTCCATTCATACAAGGTCTTGCAAAACCTGTACACGATTTATCAAGAGGTTGTAGTGTAGAAGATATAGTCAGTGTAGTAGCAGTTGCTGCTAGCCAATCAAAATAAGGGAGAAAACAAATGAAAATCTTAGTTATTAATAGTGGTAGCTCATCACTTAAATTTGAGTTAATTAATACAGATACACAAAAAACTTATGCAAAAGGTATTTGTGAAAGAATAGGTCTTAGCAATCAAATTTTTACTTATAAGAACTTAGTTACAGGTTATAAAGAAATTGAAAAACCAATATCTATGCCAACACATAAGGTTGCCATTGAAGTTGTAATAGAAAAATTACAAGATAAAGAAAATGGTGTTATTAAATCTATGGAAGAAGTTGATGCTATAGGTCATAGAGCTGTTCATGGTGGAGAATATTTCAAAGATTCTGCCCTTGTTACTGATGATGTAATAGAAAAAATAGAAAGCGTTTCAGATTTAGCACCTTTACATAATCCAGCAAATATTATGGGAATAAAAGTTTTAAAGGCTCTTTTACCTAACAAACCTCAAGTTGTAGTATTCGATACAGCATTCCATCAAACTATGCCTGATTATGCATATAGATATCCAGTACCTGCTGAAGACTATAAAGAATTAATGATAAGAAAATATGGTTTCCATGGTACTTCACATAAATTCGTTAGTCAAACAGTTGCTAAATTATTAAATAAAAAAGATTCAAAAATCATTGTTTGTCATTTAGGAAATGGAGCTTCTATTTCTGCCGTTAAAAATGGTAAAGTAATCGATACATCTATGGGTCTAACTCCATTAGCTGGTGTTATGATGGGTACTAGATGTGGTGATATTGATCCAGCTGTTCCTTTGTACTTAATGCAAAAAAGACATATGACAGCTGAAGAAGTTGATAAAAGATTAAATAAACAATCTGGTTTCTTAGGTATTTTTGGAAAGAGTTCAGACTTTAGAGATATACAAGATGCAATGGCTAAAGGTGACGAAGATGCTAGACTTGCCTATGATATGTTCTGCTATAGAGTAAGAAATTATATAGGTGCCTATATTGTAGCTCTTGGTGGTGTAGATGCTATTGCCTTTACTGGTGGTATAGGAGAAAATGCTGCAAAGGCTCGTGAAGGTATTTGTAAGAATTTGGAATTTTTAGGTATAGAACTAGACTATGAAAAGAATAAAGAAAGAATTCCAGGATCTGTAGATTATTCAAAACCTACTTCAAAAGTTAAGATTTATAAGATAGAAACTGCTGAAGAATTAATGATAGCTCAAGATACTGCTAGATTGGTTAAATAATGGGTATATTTAGTAAAGAATATATTTTGGCATTAGGTCTAAGCTTTATTATTACATGTTTTCTTTTATTAATGGGCTTTATAATTAAAAATAGAAAAAAATATTCTAATTTTTTAGCTTTCATTTTAATAATACAGAAAATTGTTGAGCTTACTTTGTTAGTATTAATGGAAAATAGAAATTTATTAACCAATTTTTCTTTAGTTACTTTATTTATATTTATTTGTAGTTTGCTTTATTTATTAACAAATAATAAATTGATTTATAATATTATTTATCATTTTATGTATATAATAATATTAATTTTACTATTCCATGTTGGTTATTATACAAAGCCTTTTTATCTATATGTGAAGACTTTGGGTTATTTCTTAATTTTACTAACAATTATTTCTGGAAATTTCTTTCAAAGACAAAGAATATACTTTAGTGGCTATGTAGCTAGTATTTTATCCTTCTTTGTTCTTGTAATTTTATCTGGAATTTTAAATAAAAGCTTTGGTCTAAATAACCTTTATTTGGTAAGTTATTTATTGCAAGCATTTACAATATTTAATTATCATATTTATGTAATAATATTAATGATATTGAATTTAATAGGAATTACATTCCTATATTTACTAAAAAAATAAATAATACAAAAATACCCCTATTTACTAAATAAGGGTATTTTTTTGTGATTTAAATTTAAGATAGGCATTAATAAATTCATCTATATCTCCATCTAAAACTTTATCTACATTTCCTTCTTCATATTTTGTTCTATGATCTTTTACTAATTTATATGGTTGCATAACATAAGATCTAATTTGGCTTCCCCATTCAATCTTATTTTCTTCTCCTTTTATTTCTTTCATTTCTTGTCTTTTTCTTTCTTGTTCTACTTCAAATAATCTAGCTTTCAATACTTTCATAGCTGATTCTTTATTTTTAATTTGTGATCTTTCATTTTGACAAGTTACAACTATACCTGTAGGTTTATGAGTGATACGAACAGCAGAATCTGTTGTATTTACATGTTGCCCACCTGCACCTGATGATCTATAAGTATCTATTACTAAATCTGCCATATTTAAATTTACATCTAGGTCATTTTCAATTTCAGGAATTACATTTACAGCTGTAAAAGATGTGTGTCTTCGTGCGTTTGAATCAAAAGGTGAAATTCTTACTAATCTATGTACTCCTTTTTCGCAGGCAAGTAAACCATAAGCATAAGCTCCTTTAACATTAAAAGTTATAGATTTTATACCTGCTTCTTCTCCAGCTAACATATCAAGAACTATACATTTGAACCCCTTCTTATTTGCCCATCTTTCATACATTCTAAAGACCATATTTGTCCAATCACAAGCCTCTGTTCCACCTGCTCCTGAGTTAATAGTTACAATTGCATTATATGTATCATATTTATCACTTAATAAAATCTTATTTGAAAATTCAGTAGTTATTTCAACAAATTCTTCGTAAGTTTTTTCTAATTCTTTTTTTGAATTTTCATCACCACTTTCTATAAAATCTATTAAAATTTCTATATTACTATAAACCTCATTAATTTTTTCTATTTGTTCTAAAGTTAATTTTAATATATTTATTTCCTGCAATACTTCTTGATTGTCTTTTCTATCCCAAAAGTCTTCTTGCATCATTTGACTTTCTAATTCTTGTATTTTCTTTTTCTTTTTTTCAACTTCAAAAGTTCCTTTTATATTATCATATATATTGATACTTTCTTTTTTTATTTCAAAAACTTCCATTCAAAATCTCCTTTAATACTATTATTGTTGCAAGAGATAAAAAGGCTGTAAGACCCATACTCTTTTTTTTATATGCTAAAAATGTTACTACACCCATTGCTATTAATACTAAAAATACATCCTGTGTTTTATTTCCAATAGATGTGAATATTTCAGGAAAAGTTAAAACACTTAAAATGGTAATAGGCATAAGTTCAAATACTCTATTTATTCTTTTATTATTAGGTAATTTAATTAAAATAGGCAAAGATTTAAAGAATAAGGTTATCAAAAATACTGCTATAATTATTATATATATTTTATTATTCATTAAATTTCTCCTCCACAAGCATTATAATTAGGGGTGCTATTATAATTGTTAATAACATTGTTATAGACTGACTAAGACCTATAAGGCTCAAAACTATTTTTATAACTATACTTAATATTACAATTGAAATATATGAAAAATTTTGAAATAAACTAATAAGCAATAAATATAGAAAAATTGCATATAGAATAAAATTAAGTGAATTTGTATACTTCAATGGTATTAATGAGCCAAAAATAGAACCTAGCATTGTTGAAATACAAAAGAAAGCATAAGCACAAAAACCAAAACCTATAGTTTCATAGATATTATATAATTTATTTATACTATAATATGAAACACATTCATCTGTTAGAAAAAAAGCATTCAATACTTTTAAAAAATTATTTTCTTTTTTTTGCTTATTTAAAATAGTTATATTAATCAGTGCATACCTTATATTTATTATTGCACTTGCTAAAATTATTTGTAAAGTGCTTGCATTGGCTTGTAATAATTTTATAATTAAAACTTGACTACTTCCTGCATAAATAATTACACTCATAAGTGTAGTGGTTAATAATTGTAATCCTGCTTTACTTGCAATAAAGCCAAAAGTGAAAGCAAAGGGGAAAAAAGCTACACCCATAGTAATACCTTTTTTTGCTCCTATTAATATTTTCTTTCCTTTTATTTTAAATCCCCCCATTTATCAGCTATATTATAGTTTACTTTAAGTTTTACCTTTTTAAATTTTATCGTATTTTCCATTATATTTTTTATTTCTTTTGCTTTTTCATCTGCTTCATCTTCTTTTAATTCAAATATTAATTCATCATGTACTTGTACCAACATTTTGTAGTTTTTCTTTTGTAATTCTAACATAACTAATTTTATAATATTAGCTGCTGTACCTTGTATAACTGTATTTATAGCCATTCTTTTTGCTTGTTCATGTAATAATGAATTTTTAGAATTAATTTCTGGTATATATCTTCTTGTACCAAATAAAGTTTCAACATATAGTTTTTGACTACAATCGGAAACAATTTCCTCTAAGAATCGTGTAACACCAAGATAAGTTTCAAAATATGTATCTATATATTTTTTTGCATCTTTAACTGATATTTTTAACTCTTTTGATAAACCATAAGAAGTTTTACCATAAAGAACACTGAAATTAATAGTTTTACCTATATTTCTTTGTACCTTATCTATTTTTTCTGCAAAAGGAAATAACTTTCTTGCTGTATGTTCGTGAAGATCTATATCTTTTTCATAAGCTTGTAATAAATGACTATCTCCTGATAATTCTGCTAATACTCTTAATTCTATTTGTGAATAATCAAAAGATACTAATTTCATCCCTTTTTCTGCTATAAAACAATTTCTTATCATATTTCCTTCTTTGGTTCTAGTTGGTATATTTTGTAAATTAGGATTTTGTGAAGATAATCTACCTGTAACTGTCCCTGTACCATTGAAGCTAGAGTGTATTCTATCATTTTTATCTGCATATAAAGGTAAGGGCTCAACATATGTAGATATTAGCTTTTTATAATATCTAAAATTCAATAAATGCTTAGCTATTTCTATACCCCTATTAGCTAAAATTTCTAATACCTCAGCATCTGTTGAAAAACCTCTTTTTGTTTTTTTTACTCCTTCAATTTTCATTTTATTAAATAGTACATCTGCTAATTGAGCAGGTGATTCTATATTAAAATCACAACCTGCAAGCTTAATTATTTCTTTTTTTTCTTTATTTACAATATCATCAAAAGTTTTAAATAATTTTTTAAATTGATTTTTATCTATTTTTATTCCATTTTCTTCCATTTGAAATAAAGTAAAAATTAAAGGCTTCTCTATCTTGTTATATGTATCTTTTTCATCAACTTCTTTTAATTTTTTCTTCATTAATTTTTCTATTTGAAATAGATAATAGCATATTTTTATTTGTCTATCTTTTAATTCTTCTAAAGTTATATTTTTCAATATTTTTTTATCTAATTTTATAATAGAAATATCTGCATATTTCAACAATATATTTTCTATTTCAAAATTATCTGCCGTATTAATTACATATGCTGCTATTAATATATCAAAAAAGTTAGAACTTTTAAGCCCCTTATGAAAATATTGCTTTGCATCATATAATATCATTTCAGCCTTTGTATTTATTTCTTCTAAATTTATCTTTTCAGAAAATAGTGTGTTTTCTTCTATATTTTCACAAATATATACTATATTCTCAACACAGCATGAAAAAAAGTTATCAGTATAATATATTGAAGCCTTAGTTGCATTTTTTAAAATACTTCTTATTTTTTGAAAATCACAGTTACTAACCTGTATCTTCACTTCTTTTTTTTCTTTATTCAATGACTTTAAAAAAGTATTAAGTTCTAGATTTGAAAATATTTCTTTCAATTTTTCTATATTTTTTTCTTTAATACCCAAATCTTCTATATCAATATCAAAGTCTATATCTCTTTTAACTTTTGCTAATTCTCTAGATAAAAAAGCCTTTTCTTTATCCATAATTAATTTTTCTTTTATTTTTCCCTTTATTTCTTCTATATTTTCATAGATATTTTCTAAAGTATCATATTTTTCAATTAATTTTGAACCTGTAACATCTCCTATACCTGTAACTCCTGGAATTCCATCAGATTTATCACCCTTTAGTCCAAAAAAATCTGGTATTTGATTTGGATAAACTCCTAATTTTTTCTTTACTCCTTCATAAGTAGAAATAACTTCCCCTTTACCTAGTAAATGTATAAATACATTGTTATTATCTGTTACTAATTGCTGTATATCCTTATCTCCTGTATATATATGCACTTCAAGTCCATTTTTCAAGCCAAAAGTTGTAAGTGTTGCAATAACATCATCTGCTTCATAGCCTTCTTTACAAAATGAATTAATTCCATAATCTTTTATTATTTCTTTAATAATATCAACTTGTTTAAGCAAATCATCAGGCATAGCTACTCTATTCGCCTTATATTCTTCATACATATTCTTTCTATTTAAGTCAGCTTTTTTTACATCATAGGCTGCAACTATATATTCAGGCTTTGTGTCTAAACATATTTCTAGTTGCTTTACAAAGCCAAAAATAGCTCCTGTTGGAAAGCCTTTACTATTCATTAAATTTTGCATTGCATAGTACGATCTATACATTATTGCACTTGTATCTAATATTACTAATTTTTTCATTTTACCCTCACTTTTTCTACTCTCATTATATCAAAAAACACCTTAAAAAAAAAGCAATATAATGCTATAATCAAAATGGTGATATTTATGGAAAAAATAAGAAAATTACAAAAATATATTAAAGAAAATAAACTTTCTGGTTTATTTATAACAAGTCCTAAAAATGTATTCTATTTAACTAAACTTGCCTGTGATCCTCACGAAAGATTACTGGCTCTAATTATTAAACAAGATGAAATTCATTTGTTAGTTCCTGCTATGGAATATGAAAATGCAAAAAGAAGTGTAGATAAAAGTATAAATATTGTAAAATATCTTGATACTGAAGATGGTTATGCCTTATTAGAAAAAAATACAGGTAAACTTTCTAACTTAGGCTTAGAAAAAAAGCATCTTACTATTGATAGATATGAAAGAATAGAAAAAATATTTAATATTCAAAATTTTACTTCAATTGATGAGCTTTTAATAAATTTAAGAAAATATAAAAGTAATGATGAATTGGAAAAAATTAAAAAAGCCTGTTCTTTAGCTGACTTAGCTATAGATATTGCTAAAAAAAATTTAAAAGAAGGTATTAGCGAATTAGAGTTAAAAGCTATAATCGAATTTGAAATGAAAAAATATGCAAAAGCTATGTCTTTTGAAACTATAGTTCTTTTTGGTAAAAATGCCGCTGATCCTCATGGAGAAAGTGGACATACAAAATTAAAAAATGGAGATTTAGCACTTTTTGACTTAGGAGTATATTTTGAAGGCTATGCTTCAGATGAAACAAGAACCATATATTTTGGAACACCTAATGCTGAAGCTCAAAAAATTTATGAAGTTGTTAAATGTGCAAATATGGAAGCAATAAAAGCTTGCAAACCTGGTGTTAGTTTTGCAAGTATAGACAAAATAGCAAGGGATATAATAAAAAAAGCAGGTTATGGTGAATATTTCACACATAGATTGGGGCATGGCTTAGGCTTAGATGTCCATGAATATCCTGATGTATCTGAAAAAACACAAGATTTATTAGAAGAAAATATGGTATTTACAATAGAACCTGGTATATATAAGCCAGGTATTGCAGGCGTTAGAATAGAAGATGATATTGTAATAACAAAAAATGGTTGTGAGGTGTTAACAAAATATGAGAAATAATAATTTTACTATAGAAGAATTCCTTGATTTACAAAAAAGTATAAAGACAAAATTACATTTAAGAGATGCTTGTGGAGGTAATGTTATTGAAATAGAAGATAAAAATGAAGTAAAAAATATACAAGAATATTTTGAAAAAAAAGGTATTAGTGTCAATTTCAGTCCAGATAAAAAATATGTATATAAACTTTTATAATTTTTTTATTCATAGTTAATCTTCAAAGATTTTTTGTCTATTGTAGCAACATAGGTTATAATATATTAAATAAGTTTTTGGAGGTTTTTTTATGAGAGTATATGATGTTTTAAATATTAGAAATATTGCAATATTAGGTCAAACGGGAGCTGGAAAAAGTAATTTTATTGAATCTTTAGAGTTTACTGCTGGTCTTACTAATAAGATTAGCAATCCTAATGATGAAATAAAGATTTCAAAAACAACTATGTTAAATACTATAGAATATCAAAACACAAAATATAATTTTTTAGATGTTCCAGGGTATATTGATTTTTCTGGAGAAATGAAATCTGCCTTAACTGCAGCTAACTGTGCAATAATTGTAGTCGATGCAACAAGTGATTTATCAATAGGTACAGAACTTGCCTTTGAGGCAACAGATGAAAAAAAACTTCCTAAATTTATATTCATCAACAAAATCGATAGCGAAAAAGCTGACTTTGATAAAATTATTCATCAATTAAAAGAAAAATTTGGAAAAAGAATAGCACCTTTTCACATTCCTTGGGGTAAAGGTGAAAGTTTCAAAGGACATATCAATATAGTTGATCTTTATGCAAGAGAATATAATGGTAAAACTTGTGATGATGCTAAATTACCTGAAGGTATTTATTATACCGAAATAAGAGATATGTTACTTGAAGCTGTAGCAGAAACTGATGAAAATTTAATGGATAAATATTTTGCAGGAGAAGAATTTTCAACAGAAGAAATACATAGAGGCTTAAGACAAGGTGTTATAGATGGAACTCTAGTTCCTGTTATTTGTGGTTCAAGTTACAAAAATATAGGTTTACATACAACTTTTGATATGATAAAAGAATATATGCCTTCACCTTTAGATGATGAAAATATAATAAATAATAAAGATTTCATAGCACAAATTTTCAAAACTGTAATTGATCCTTTCTTAGGTGTTCTTTCTTATGCTAAGGTACTTTCTGGAGAAATTAAACAAGAAACTGAAGTATATAATATAAATAAAAATAAAGAAGAAAAAATCGGTAAAATTTATACTTGGTCTCATGAAAATTTAATTGAATTACCTAAGGCAATAGTTGGAGATATAGTTGTATTTTCAAAATTAACACATACCAAAAATTCTGACACTTTAAGCACAAATCCAAAAATATTAGCTTTAGACGAAATTGCTTTCCCTAAAGAACAAATGTTAATTGCAATTGTCCCTGAAAATAAGGCTGACGAAGATAAAATATCTACTGCTTTACACAAATTAAGAGATGAAGATTCAACATTCTATTGGAGAAGAGATACTGAAACAAAACAAACTATTTTAGGTGTACAAGGAGAAATGCACGCTAATAAAATAATTGAAAAATTAAAGAAAAAATATGGCGTAAAAGTTATTGTAACAAAACTTAAAGTACCCTATAAAGAAACTATTTTAGGATCTTCTGATGTACAAGGGAAATATAAAAAACAATCAGGTGGACATGGTCAATATGGTGATGTAAAAATAAAATTTAGTCCTTGCAAAGAACATTTTGAATTTGAAGAAGAAATTGTTGGTGGTGTAGTACCAAAATCATATATCCCTGCTGTAGAAAAAGGATTAATAGAAGCTATGAAAGAAGGAGTTTTAGCTAATTATCCAGTTACTGGTATAAAAGCTGTGCTTTATGATGGTTCTTATCATGAAGTAGATTCATCAGAAATGGCATTCAAAGTTGCTGCTTCACTTGCTTTCAAAAAGGGAATGCTTGAAGCTAAACCTATATTATTAGAACCTATTATGGAATTAAAAATAACTATCCCTGAAGAATATGTTGGTGATATTATGGGTGACATTAGTAAAAAAAGAGGTAGAGTTCTAGGAATGGAAAGTTTGGAAAATAAAAAGCAAATGTTAATTGCCAAAGCTCCTATGTCTGAAACCTTTAAATATATAAATGATTTAAAGGCTATGACTCAAGGTCGTGGAAAATTTGAAATGACTTTCTCAAATTATGAAGAAGTTCCTCAAGAACTTGCAACTAAAATTATTGAAGATAGAAAGTAAAAGAATAGCAGTTGTTCTATTAGAGCAACTGCTATTCCCACATTTTTTTATACATCAAATGATCAAATAGTTTAAAAAAACTTTCTATTTCATCTTTATTTCTACTAGATTTTAATTTTAACATAGTTCCTTCCATTTGATTCAATAAGATTTTTGAATAAATTTCTGGGCATATATGCTTATATCTACTATTTGTATTTGAAATCATTTGTAAAAATACCATTAATCTTATTTCTATTTTACCATAAGAATCTTCTATTTTATTCCTTATTTCTTCATTAATATCTGACATTTCTATAGCTAAATTTCCTAATAAACTTCCACCATGACAGGCATTATTTTCTACACTACTAAAATATCTTGAAAAAAAACTTCGTAATTTTACCATAGATAAATCATCAACTATATCGTCAAAAACTTTTAATAATTCTTCTGTATGCAAATCTATTACTTCCTTTAATAGATCATCCTTATTTTTAAAATAATAATAAAATGAGCCCTTCGGTATTTTACATACAGATAAAATTTCATTTACACCAGTATTAACATAGCCTTGGTAATAAAAAAGTTGCATACTTTTTCTTATTACATCTTTTCTCTTTTTCAAAACATTTTTATCCATACTTATTCATTCACTTTCTTTTTAATAAACTAAAAAATAATAAAAATATTAATACTGGATAGAAGATTGATAAAATTGGTGCAGATAATGCTATAATACTATCTACTTCTAACTGTGAAATTATAAATGCTATCGCTGTAATAACTATAGCTAAAATTTTGTATGAAAATCTACCCGCTAAATAATTGCTAACTGATGAAATTAATCCTATTGCTGTTGTAATACACGCTAACAATACTATTATTGTTAATATATATATTCCATATATTCCTAATAATTTTTTTGTAATTTCTAAAATCAAGGTTGTTCTTGATAAATGTTTTCCACTTTCTACAACTATTCTATTTCCTAGATATATTAAACCTGAATAAACAAAAGCTAAGCATATTGCTGCAATCAAACTAGCCCTTATTGAAATTTTCATAGGATTTTCTTCATTTTTCACCGTATCATAAATCATTTTTGCAAAAATTACTGAAGCTATTGCATCCAAAGTATTATAACCTTCTATAAATGAAAAAATAAAAGGTCTTGCTACTATAACTGTCTCATTATCTCCTTTTACTGATATTATACCCACAAATATTAATATAACAAGGGTTAATATTAATAAGGGAGTTAAATATTCTCCTATTCTTTCAACCACTCTACTTTTATTAATACTCAATATTAAAGCTATTAAAAAAAATAGTGCCGTAACAACTAATCTATTTGCATTAGGAAAAATAGGTAAAATTCCCATTTCATAACTTGTAGAAGCTAATCTTGGCATGGCAAGTATAGGTCCTATTAACATAAATGAAATAAATAAAAATATATTAGCTATTTTTGAACCTAAAGGTGCAAATACTTTCATATATTCGCCCTTATTTTTAATAACTACTAATAAACCAAGTAATGGAAGACCTACTGCCGTTAAAAGAAATCCAATAATAGATATTAATAAATTATTTCCTACCTTAATTCCTATATAACTTGGTAAAAATACATTCCCAGCTCCAAAAAACATTGCAAAAAGAGCAAAACCTAGTATTACAGTTTTTTTTAAATCTTTCATATTACTCCTATTTTATATATGATATAAAGCCTGTTATTATTGCTACATTGAAAAAATCGATAAATAAGGCCCCTACTATAGGAACAGTAAAAAATGCTAATTTTGAATATTTATACTTATCACAAATTGTTTCCATATTTGTTATACCATTAGGTGTTGCACCCATTCCAAATCCACAATGCCCTGCAACAATTACTGCAGCATCATAGTTAGCTCCCATGACATAAAATGTTATATATCTTGTATATAGAGCAGTAATAATTGTTTGAACTATTAATAAAATAGCTATCGGTATCGCTAAATTGATTAATTCCCATAATCTTAAAGACATTAATGCCATAGACAAGAATATATTCAAAGATATATTTTCAACTATCTTTATTTCTTGCATCGGCGAGTTTACGAAAGAATCTACTGCATCTGTTATATTCCTAATAATAGATGCCACAAACATAGGTCCTAAATAATATGGCAGGTGTTTTAATCCACACATTTTGAAAAAATAATTTAAAATGGTCCCTACAGCCATAGCTAATAATATTGCAAAAAATGCTCTTACAAATTTTTCACCATTTAAACTAGTTGCTTTCTCTTGTTCAAAGAAACTTTCATCATGATCTATTTTTTCCTTATCATCTATAGAAATATATTTATCCAGTAAATTGTATTTTTCTATCAAATGTCTTGATATAGGTCCACCTATCATCGATCCTGCAATTAAACCAAAAGTAGCTGCTGCTATTGCTACAGAGGCTGCAATATTACTATTAATTGATTGTGATATTGCTGCTGCTGTTCCATGCCCTCCTGTTAAAGCTGTTGATCCTGCCATAAGAGCTACAGCTTTATTTAATCCTAAATTAGTAGCAAATACTATTGGAACTATATTTTGTACAAAAATAAGTCCTACAGAAACTATTAAAAAAATAAAAACTTGTATACCACCTTTTTTTAAAACTTTCAAGCTAGCATTGAACCCTACACTTGTAAAAAACATAGTCATAAAAAACTTTTGCAAAATATCATCAAACTTAAACTCTAAAATATTTAATTGTCTAAGTATCAGTGTTAAAATTGCAAATAATAATCCTCCAACTACTGGTGATGGAATACAATATTTTTCTAATATTTTAAATCTTTTTCTAAACTTACGACCAATTAAAAGTAAAAGTATCGCAAGTCCTATAGATTGGATCATATCCAAATTAAAAATTAGCATTAATCATCTCCTTCTATAATTGCTATAGCTATTGCATATTCTTTTTCATGAGATAAACTAACCTTTATATTAAAATCTTTATAGTTTATCTTAGGTTTACCTAAAATATCATTTTCTATTTCAATATCTTTAAATCTCAAATTTCTAAAACCAGTACCTAATGCCTTAGCTAATGCTTCTTTTGCTGCAAAACGTGCTGCATAACTTTCATATTTATTTTTTTTCTTTTCACAATATTCTATTTCTTTTAATGTAAATACTTTTTCTTTAAAATTTTCATTTTTTTCTATTGCTTCTTTTATTCTTGATACTTTTACCATATCTATACCTACTTGCATAAATATTTCTCCAAACCATAGGCCCTAATTGCATTTCCCGTTGTAATATCAACAACATCTTCATAAGACATATTTTTTATTCTAGCAATTTCTTGTGCTACATATGTAGTCATTGTAGGCTTGTTTCTTTTCCCTCTAAAAGGTGTAGGTGTTAAATATGGGCTATCTGTTTCTAAAATAATTTTTTCTATATCTAATTTTTCAACCAATTCCTTTGTTTTTCTATTATTTTTAAAGGTTAATGTCCCACCAACATTTACATAATATCTATCTAAAATTGGTAATACAGCTTCATAAGAACCTGGATAACAATGTAATAAACCACCAACATCTTTAAATGAACTTAATATTTCTATAGTATCATTAAGTGCTTCTCTTGTATGTATAACTATTGGTTTTTTTATTCTTCTTATCATTTCAATTTGTTCAATAAAGCCTTTTTTTTGAACTTCTTTTGGATCTTTCATCCAATAATAATCCAAACCTATTTCTCCTATACCTACGATTTTAGGATTTTCCTTGGCTAATTTTTCAATAATATCTAAATTTTCCTTATTCATTGTAGAAATATCTGTTGGATGAAAGCCTACTGTTGCATAAATATTTTCATTATTGTTTGCTAATTCAATAGCCTTCATTGAGCTATCAAAATCCCAACCAGAACAAACAACAAATTCCATTTCATTTTTCACTTCAGCTATTATTTGTTCCAAATCATCCTTATACATTTCATCATTCAAATGACAATGTGCATCCACTAATTTCATAATACCTCATCTTTCACGAGCAGCATGAACTCTAACTCCAAATTTAAAATATTGTTTCCAATATGAATTTTCAAGACTTGAAAGAATTACACCATTTGAAGAAGAAGCATTAATGAATAAAGAGTTCCCTACATAAACAGCTGTATGATTTACACTATTTCTAGGTCTGAAAAACAATATATCTCCTGGCTTTAAATTTTCCTTACTTACTATTTTTCCTCTTTTTATTTGATCAACACTAACTCTAGGTAATTCATAGCCATTAAAAACTGCTCTATAGATTCTTCTTGTAAGAGCTGAACAGTCTATGCCATCTTTTGAATCTCCACCCCATCTATATTTTGTGCCTTTCCAATGCCCAAAAGCATTCATAAGACTTTCAAATAAAATTATATTATCTATTTGTTCATAAGCATTACTCAATTTTTCTTTTAATTCCTTTGTTTTAAGTTGTATAAAAGCTTCGTCATGTACATATTCTTCGTCAAAATTTTCTGGTTCTTCACCCCTATTATGATTTGCTTTTTCAATTAATGCTTCTATATTTCTTTGTCTATTATTTCTTGCAGAATAACCAATTTTACTAAAAAAGCCAAAAATCATAATAAATAATACACATAATTTATGTTTTTTCATAATATTCTCCTAAAGGTCTAGTATTACATTAACTGGGCCATTTGATAACGAATTAATTAACATAGTCGTCCTAAATTCACCTGTAGTAACTTTAGTATATTTATCCCTTAAAATTTTTAAAAATTTATCATATATTTGTTTTGCTTCTTCTTTATTAGCACAATTATCAAAACTAAGAGTTGTTCCCTTTTCTGCTTTTGCATAAAGTGAAAAGTTAGAAATTAAAAGTATTTCTCCATCTACATCTTGAATATTTAATTTTAATTTCCCTTCTTCATTTTCAAAGAATCTAAGTTTTAATAATTTTGAAACTGCTTTTTCAAGTATTTTTTCATCTTCGCCTTTTTTTACTCCCAAATATACAAGTAAACCTTTACCAATTTTTCTTGTTTCATCATTATTAATATTTACAGTTGCATAATCAACTCTTTGTATTATTAATTTCATTTATATACGTTCTCACTTTTTTTATTAAATATCATTTCAATAGGACAACCCTCGAATCCAAAATATTCTCTTAATTTTTTTTCTATATATCTCTTATATGAAAAATGTACTAGTTCTGGATTATTTACAAAAAATACAAATTTTGGAGGAGCTGTAGATATTTGTGTCATATAATTTATCTTAACAGTTCTTCCCTTTCTAGTTGGAACTGGATTTTGTGCTATAATATCTGATAATACTTGATTTAATACTCCTGTTCCAATCTTTTTATTATATTCTTCATTCAAACTTTTAACTAATTTTAAAACTTCCACTGTTCTTTTACCTGTTAAAGCTGACATTGTAATAACTGGAACATAGTTAATAAAGGGCATTTGTATTTTTACCTTTTCAGTAAATTCTTTAACTGTATTATTATCTTTTTCAAGTAAATCCCATTTATTAATAGCTATTATCATAGGTTTTTTTGCTTCAAAAATTAAACCTGCTACTCTTTTATCTTGTTCTGTAATAAATTCTGTAGCATCTAATAATAGTACACAGACATCAGCTCTATCTATAGCTTTTATTGCACGAAGTACACTATAGTACTCTATACTATCCTCAAACTTAGATTTTTTTCTAATACCTGCTGTATCTATTATGGTATATTTCTCACCCATATAATTAAAATCTGTATCTATTGAATCTCTAGTTGTTCCAGCCATATCACTTACTATACTTCTTTCCTTATTAAGCAATTTATTAACAAAAGAAGATTTTCCTGCATTAGGTCTACCTAGCACAGCTAATTTAAGTCTTTTTTCATCTTCATTATTTTCAATTCTTTCAAATTTTTCAACAACTATATCTAATAAATCTCCTAAATTAGTTTTATGTTCTGCTGAAATTCCAACAATAGTTTCAAAGCCTAAAGAATAAAATTCTAATATATTTTCTGAATCTTTTTGATAATTATCTATCTTATTAACTACCACTATAACTTTTTTATCTTTTTTTCTTAATATATTTGCTATTTCTTCATCTAAAGCTGTAACTCCTACTTTACCATCTACTAGAAATAGGACTACATTAGCCTCATCTATTGCGACCCAAGCTTGTTCTTTTATTTTGCTCATAATAAAGTCATTATTACTAGGCTCTAATCCTCCTGTATCTACTAAAACAAATTCCTTGCCTAGCCATTCTATATTTCTATATAATCTATCTCTTGTAACTCCAGGCTCATTATTAACTATTGATACTCTATCTCCAACCAACTTGTTAAATAATGTTGATTTACCAACATTAGGCCTTCCAACTATAGCTACTATATTGCTCATATCTCTCCTTTCTATAAAATTATTTTCTCTACTTCATTTATATCAAAATTTTGTATCTTTGACTTTGCAACTAAAATTTTTGTATTTATTTTATCTAAATAACTTGTATATATATTTTTAGCAGCTGTCTTTTCTATTAAAGAATCTATCAAGGCCTTCCTTGAATAATCATAAATTAACATTAAATATACTTTTTCTTCATATTCTTTAATAGTACAAATATCAACTAATTCTTTTGCAACTCTTGCATAATTTCTTATCAAACCTCCAGCTCCTAATTTTATTCCACCAAAATATCTAACTGCTAAAAGAACAACATTATATATATCTTTTCTAATTATTATATCTGCCATTGGTTTAGCAGCTGTACCTTGAGGTTCGCCATCATCATTATATTTTAAATATTCTTGTTTATTTTCAATAAGTCTATATACTGGAACTATGTGAGTTGCATTAGGATGTAATTCTCTTATTTCTTTTATATATTTTTGTGCTTCTTCAACAGTATTTACATTTTTTATATAACCTATAAATTTTGATTTTCTTTCAATAAATTCTATAGTTTTATTTTCTTCTATTATATTCATATTATTAACCTTAATATAATATTATATAAATAAGTTACAAGCCCTGAATTAATAATTAATATTAAAAGTCCTATTGAAATCAAAGGGTTGTATTCTATTATATCCATATATCTTTGTAAGTTTCTTGGAAGTATTAATCTTAATACCCTACTTCCATCTAGAGGTGGTATAGGAATAATATTAAAAGCTGCCAAAGCAATATTAGTTATTGCACTAAAGATAAGAAATTTGCTTACTATTCCAAAATATTTTAATGGAATTAAGGAAATATATGCTAATAAAAGATTAGCAAATATTCCAGCTATACTTACAAAAAAGAGTGGTAACTTTCTATTTCTAAATTTATAGTAATCAACAGGTACAGGCTTAGCACTTCCTATTATTATTGGAGAATGAAATATAAGTAAAATAAAAGGCAACAATAGACCTTTTAAGTCTATATGTTTTAATGGATTTAAACTCAATCTGCCTGCTCTTTTAGCCGTATCATCGCCAAATAAATAAGCAACAAAACCATGAGAAATTTCATGGAATATCACAGCTATTGCAAAGGCTAATACCTTTAAAATAATTAAATATGCTTGTTCTCTTAAAATTAAACTTAAAAATATTAATAAAAGTATGACATATTTTAAATAAGGATATTTTAAATCGTAATATTCTATTCTATATTTCAAATCTTTAAAAATCATTTACTCTCCTAAACTTAATTTAATTATTAAATCCAACACTTCGCTATAATTCATTCCACAACTTGCAAGACTTTTAGGTAATAGACTATGCGAAGTTAGACCTGGCAAAGTATTTACTTCCATAAAATATGCCTTATCATCTTTTATTAAATAATCAATTCTTGCATAAACTTTACATTTTGTTCCATAATATAACTTTTCTGTAAATTCTTTAAGTTCTTTATCTAAATTTTCAGAAAATTTAGGAATTGTTAATTTTGACCCTCCATCTGCATATTTAGAAGTGAAATCGTAATATTTTCCTTTTAATGCTTCAATTTTAACAACTGGATATGCTTTACCATTTATGATAGGTACAGAAACTTCTTCTCCTTCTATAACTTCTTCCATAATAGCTTCTTCATCTATTTGAAAAATATCTTCCAAGGCCCTGTCTAATTCTTCTTGATTAGTTATAAAATGTACACCTATACTTGAGCCTCCACTATTTGGTTTTATAATTAATCTCTTATATTCTTCAGGATATATTGCTTTTTCATTCTTTCTAAAAGTCCACCATTTTGCAGTTCTTATTCCATAAGTTGTAGCTATTCTTTTTGCAATATCTTTATCCATACAGATTCCACTTGCTAATACTTTTGAACCTGTATATTTTATATCCATAGAATCTAAAATAGCTTGTATTCTTCCATCTTCACCGAATTTACCATGTAGTGCTAAAAAAGCTAAATCTACATTCATATCTTTAATTTTTAAAATATCTTCCTTTTTATCAATTTTCAATTCACAAATTTCATATTTATTCTTATCTAAATTAGCTATTACTTGTTTGGCAGTACTTATTGATATTTCTCTTTCTGTTGAAATACCAGCATAAACAACACAAATTTTCATTTATTCAATCCCTTCTTCATTAATTCTACAACATTTGAAAATATTTTCTTATTTTCCTCATTTAAATTCATTAATATTTCATGCAATTCTAATATATGTTTTTTTAATTCTTCATTACTTATTTTTGTAGCTTCCACTTCTTTTGCGTTTATTTGAATTGTCTTATCTATAATTAAAACGAATTTTAATATTCCTGTCTTTTCTAAATTATCTAAAACACTTTTTGTAGGTCTTACTATACTTAAAAATTCATTATTTTTTTTCTTAAATATCAAGCTATATTTGGCAATTAAACCTAAAAAAGTACTATCAATATAGCTAGTTTCACTTAAATCTAAAATAGGTGTTTTTTTACTTTCAATTAAAAGCTTTTCAACACTAGGACTAATTTGCATAACTGCCTTACCGACTATTTTTATAATATTAACTCCATTAACTTGAGCAACACTTATATTTTCCATTTTAACTCTCCTATATTTCTTCAATATTATCTATTCTATAGGCCGCATTACAAAATCCACACACTGTTTCAACATAGCCATCCTTTTTTATTATATCCCTTATTTCATCTAAGGTATATATTCTTTTTAATAAATTCAAACAGTAATTATATGAACAGTCACATTTGAAAACTAAATCTCTTATTTCTAAATTCTTATATTCTTCTATATTATCAAAAAGTAATTTTGCAATATCTTCCAAACTCATGTCATGAGCTAACAAATCTTGTATTCCATATATTTCTTTTAACTTTTTCTTAAATTTTTCAAAAATTTCCTTTTTACATTCAGGTAAAGCTTGTATAAAAATAGCTCCTGATCTTATTAAATCGCTATTTTTATCATATTTAATACCTGTTTTTATTATGGTATCTACTTGTTCTGATTTTAAATAATATTCTTGTATAGCTTGTTCTATATCTTTATCATCATTTACATCTATAGTTGTATAATATGGTTTTTTCAAACCTAAGTCTGTTTCTATAATTAATTGTCCTTTACCAATTTTATACATTTTTGCAAAATCAGAAAATTCTGTACAAGCATTAAGTTCTTTTAACTTATCAGTTTCTATTTCATTAGTTGCTATTATTCTTCCATCTTTTCTTGCACGAGCTTTTGCTTTCCCTAATATTCCATCTGCTTTTAATAAAAGAGTAATCTTTCCATTTTCACTTTTAATATTACCTGATAAAAGAGCTGCTATATTAAGTAAGGCTAATTCAGAAGTACAAAGTATCTTTGAATTCTTATTTACATTAATAGCTTCTATAGATAAATTCGTTGTATCTGCTATAGCATATCTTACATTAGCACTTGTTCCTATTAATATTCTTGACTTCATTTTTACCTTCCTATATTAGATATATTTGCTATTGATGAGTAATAGCCCCCAAATATATTATCAATATTTTTAGATGTTACTTGTATCTTATATTTTCCTCCACTTTTAACTAATACATATTGATCAACTATCTTATTTTTCTTTAAATTATTATCTGAAAGTATTGCAAGTATTTCCTTTTCAATATTAACATCTGTTTGTCCGTTAAAGGTTTTTTGTAAAGAATTTTGAAAAACTTTTAATAATAGATCCTGTACATCAATATTTTCTATTTCTACATTAACAATTATTGACTTATCTTGTTGCTTTGTAGAATTTAATACTTTGAAATTCAAATTACTATATAAGGCATTAAAAAATAGTCTTTGCATATTATTTTTGAAATCATGTTCTAAATTTTTAACAAAGTCTGGATTTGTAGTTAATTTCATTGCATCATCTACTTTTTTTTCTTTAACATCCGTAAGAAATGTTTCAACAACCTTTTCAGGTCTAACACCACAACTAAATGTAGTTATCAGCATAATTACTAGAAAAATAAATTTCTTCATTTTTTTCCCTATCTCCTTATATATAAGGACTAGCAATGCTAGTCCTTACTCTAAAATGTTTGACCAAAACCAAATGAAAATTTACCTTTTACTTTCTTTCCTTTTTCTCTTGTTGGTGATGGTATTCTATCATGTCCAAATAAAGCCCATGCATAATCAAGTCTTATTACCCCTAAAGGTGTAGTAAGTCTTGCTCCTAAACCTATATCTGCTTTTATATTATCTTTATTAAAGAAACCAGCATATTTTTTGATTCCATTATATTTACCTTTATAATATGAATCTGTTTCTGAATTATACATTCCAAATTCACCAAAAGCAACTAATTGAACATAATCATTAATATATGTTCTATTTTCAGCAGTAGCTGTTAGTAAGGTATTAGACTTCTTATTTTCAAATGCTCTCAATGTTGTACCATCTGAAGTATTAAATAGCATATTTTCTGGTGTTCCTTTACTTGCATACCCAAAAGTTAATCTATATGCCATACTATTTTTATCTTTATATACTTTTTGATATGCTCTTGCATCCAAGTTTAAGATATAGTATGCTCTTCTCTTTAATCTATTTGTTGGATCATTGCCAATTTCTTTTAATGAAGGTATGCTATTTTGAGTCTTGAAATATTCATCAACACTTTTTTTATAACTTGCACTTAAATTTTCATAGGCTTTTTTCTTTTCACTTTTTTGTTCTTTTGTTGCACTATTATATGCATCCTTAGCTCGTTCTACTTCTTCTTCTAATTGTTGTAGAGTCTTTTCTGAGCCATTACTTTGAACTTTATGTTGTTTCATGTTTTGATATGCTTCTTTCAATTTTCCTGTTCTAAATTTAGCTATAGCTTCTTGTGTTAAACTCTTTTCTCTGAAGATATATCCCAATTCTGTTGTTAAATTGATTAAAGAACCACTTTTTGGTATAGCTGCATCATCTCTTGTATCGTAAGTTAAACCTAATGTTGCTGAACCCAAAGTATAGTCAACAAAAACTTGTGGTGTTCCCTTGTCTTTTTTTGATTTAATACCTTCTGCATTAGTTGTCTTTATTCCATATACTCTTGGTTTAATTGTAACAAAGACATCACTATTTATTCCCTTACCAACTGTTAAACTTCCACCATAAACATAAGAACCTTCAGCCCTTACTGTATTGGCTAATTGATATGGTAAATCTACCTTATTACCTTTTGAAAGTTCAAAATTCTTATATGATTCTAATAAATCATTTCTCTTTGTTTTCTCTCTCTTAAAGAATAAGCTAGCTCCAAGTTGTAATCTCTTAGTTCCTTTAAGCCATGGATCAAAGAATGAAGTACTTATATCATAATTCCCCTTAGTACCAAAGTTTGCTGAAATTGATACATCTTGTTGTCTTCCTAAGAAATTCTTATCTGCTAAAGTTAACCCTCCTGTTAAACCTTCTTTGCTTTCATAAGCAACTTGTGCATTTATTGATGTTGTTGGTCTTTCAGTTACAACAAAAGTAACATCTCTTTTTGAAGCATCTTCTGCATTTTTTTCTATTTTTGGTTCTACTGAACTAAATAACCCAGTTCTATAGTATTCTTTAATTGTAGAAGTAATAGCATTTTCTGTAACAAAATCTCCTTCTTTTATATATGTCATTCTATCAAAGATATATGGTTTTGTTTTTAATTTTGCCTTACTTTCTGATAATCTTCCATTTTCTTCTATTTCAACCTTTTTCTTGTATTTTACACTAGCAGCCTTTCCTTCACTTATCACAATATGAACATTTCCATCATCTGTTATCATAGCTGATTCCATTTTTGAAGTTAAAAATCCTTTTTGATGATAAAGTTTCATAATTGGACTCATATCTGGATTTAGACTATATGAATTTAAAATATTTCCTGGTTCCAATTTTGAATATTTTATTAAGTCATTTTTATTAAATGCTGTTACACCATCTATTTGAACTGTTTTTATAATAGGATTTTCAGTAATTTTAAAAGTTATATCTACTGTCTTTGTTTTTGCATCTCTATTAACTACAGGGATTATTTCTTTAAAATATCCTGTATTTAATAAGGTTTGAACTGTGTTATTAACAGTTATAGGAACAAAATATTCTCCCAATTTAACTTCAATTAATTTTTCTATTTCACTAGTTGGTATATTTTTATTTCCTTCAATTTTTACACTATTAACTAATAAATCTGTTCTCTTTGAAGCTTCAAAAGCAGCTATTCTATCTTGTAATTTTTTCATAGCATTATCTACTTCATCAACTTCTACTACTAAGTCTACACCTTTTTCTGTTTTTGTTGGATAAATATTTACATTTGTAATTAAATCTGTTTTTAATAAACTTAAATATATATCATTTAAATCCTTATTTTTATATTCTTCTCCAACTTTAACAGGTAAATTATTTAATATATACTCTTTTGGTAATTCTTTACTATTTTTTATTTCTATACTATTTATTGTTATAGAATACCCTTTAACAGTTAATAAAACTGATGCAAGCATAAGACTTACTTTTAATTTATTATTCATAAATCCCCTTCCTATTTTTTATCTTGATTTAATTTTTCTCTTTTTTCAAATTTAGATTTAACATCATCAATAAAATAATGAAAATCTTGAAACTTTTCTGAATAATTAATACCAGTATAAAAATTAATATTATTTTCTTTGTTATTTTCTGACAAATCAAGCCTATTTATAGATTTAATACCAATAGTTGCCCCAAGACCTTTATCAAATTCATATGATAAATTAATATCATATTTGAATTTATCCTTGTTAGCACTAAAAGGTATAGATCCTTTTACATTCCAATATAACTTTTGTTTTTTTGAAACTTTACCTTGCAAATGGACTTGAACATATGTATTATTTATAAAATTATTAATACCTAATTTATTTTTTTCTTCTATATTAGCACCAACTTCAAATTTTGTTAAGCCAATTTTCTTACCTATCCTATTTGTAAATTTAGATACAAATTGATTAACAGCTGTTTCTGTAGCGTAATTTATAAAAGTACTTCCTACAGCATTAATAGAATTTGAATTAAATGTAATTCCTTTAAATGCTAATAATTTCAATATTTCATCCTTAGTCTTATTAGATTGAGATTTAAAATCAAATTTTAAATTCTTTAATTTTGAATTACTTAATATTTCTATATTTTCACCATTTATTGTAGTAATAGCTTTTAATCTTACATTAGGATTAAAATCTCCATTTACAACATCGTTCATATTAACATCTAATAATTCTACTGTAAATTCATTACCATTTATTATAAACTTACCATTTTCAACATTAAAGCCACCTTTTATTGATGGTATACCATTAGAGTAAGATAAAATTGCTCCTCCTTGTATTTCTCCATATATATCTTTTAAAATTAGATAACCTGGAACATCAATAGTTATTGGAGATTCTATTGTAGTATCTACATTAATAACATAACGCTTTAACATATTATTTAATATAGCTTTAATTTTTTTAGTTATAAAATTATCTGGTTTTTTATTTTTATTTTGTTTTAATAAATCAATAAAACTTAAATTTTCTATTTTACCCCTATTAATTTGTAAGGTACCATCCAAATTTTCTCCTTTTAATTTTAAATTAGATGAGATAACAACTTCATTTCCTTTTATTGGAAGTGTAATATGTGATGCATCTAATTCTAAATTAACCTTACCTAATTTTATCTTATCTAAATCATTTGCATTATCCGGTATTTCTGGCATAGTACATTGACCTTTTAAATTCAATTGTCCATTGTTTACAGTGCCTTTAAAAGTGTTAATATTTATGTCCTTATTATTCATCTGTACATTCACATCAAAATTTTGTATATCAATTCCTTGTACCTTCATTGATAAATCTTTAATATCTATCTTACCTTCTAATGCTCCTTTGCTCGCAACAAAGTTGACATTAGCTATACCCTTAACCTTAGATATATTAGGATAAATATTCAAAAAGTCCATATTAAAGTTTTCTGCTACAACACGGAACATATAATCAAAAGGTTTAAAGAAGGCATAACCTTCAATTAAAACTGGATTTTTTTCATATTCAAAATATCCTTGGTTAATATTCATACCATCTTGATTTATTTGACTATCTATTAATAAATTTGTTATCTTATGTCCATTTAACACTAAGGAATCTGATTCAACAGTTAAATTACCAAAGAATTTATCTAAATTACCCTTGAACATAGAAGAAACTTTCAATTTACCAGAATAATTTTCTCCCAAACTTGCTAAATCAAAAATCTTATTTTTTAATACATAATTTATGTCCAAATTAGCCAAATTCATTACAAAACTTGTATGATAAATACTATCTTGTTTTTTTGCATCTTTTATATTTAGATTAGAAACTGTTAAAACACCAGTCTTTAATATATTACTTATATTTCCATTATTATAGCTTGCATCTAGTGTAATATCTGGTAAATGTATATCTTTATATTTTATATCTACCATTTTACCCTCTATATCCATATGCAATTTATCTAGTGTACCTGTTATATGTAATTTTGTATCAACATCTGAATTAAAGCCTTCTATTTTAACAATATCCTTTAATTTTTGATTTAATAAAGCTCGTAAATCTAATTCTTTACTATTTATATTATATGTACCCTTTATTTCATTATTATTAACCTTAAAATTAAGTTTCAATACACTATTTTCTAATTTTGCTTCTCCATGAAGATGCCCAACATACGAATCCTTAATTTTAAATTCTGAAGGTTCCAAATTAAAATAAGCTTTTAGATTATCTAATCTACCCTTAGAGTATACATACATTTTAGATACATTTACATTTATGTCAGGTATATCATAAGTTGAATAAAGCATAAATTTATCTACCTGTAATTTTGAATAAATTTCTTTTGAATTTATATTATATAATAAATCTCCACTAACAAA
This sequence comes from Sneathia sanguinegens, assembly GCF_001517935.1. Classification (NCBI taxonomy): domain Bacteria; kingdom Fusobacteriati; phylum Fusobacteriota; class Fusobacteriia; order Fusobacteriales; family Leptotrichiaceae; genus Sneathia; species Sneathia sanguinegens. The sequence goes on along the minus strand of NZ_LOQF01000003.1, from coordinate 21,213 downwards.
TTCATTTCTTATGTTAAATATTATTAAAGAATTATCCTCATAACTTAAATCTGCTTCTAATTCATTTAATCTATGATATTTGAACCAAACTTCACCAAGCTTAATTTTAGCTTTTATATCTCTTTTTTTATTATCTAATATATTTTTAGCATATCCATTTATTTCTGCTTTATATCCATCTACTATATATGCAAATTTATTAGATTTTATATTATATTCCAAAGAAATATCCTTATTCTTACCATAAAGATTAGCTACAAAATCGACTGGTATATTCCCCTTATTCTTCTTATCTATATTAAATATTTTCATAAGGGTTAAAGCATCACAACTACCACTAAGCTTATATCTATGTTCCATACTCTTTAATTTTGTACTTCCATCTATATTAACATCTACTATTCCATTAGAAATAGTACCCTTACTTTTTAATATATTTTTATCTAAATATGATACTACTGATATTTTAGCATATTTCCCCATATAATTTCCATCAGCATTTAAAGAAAATTTTGCATTTATATTTTTTGTTTTAAAATCATAGCTTGAATCTAATAATTTAAAATTAAGTTTAGCATTAATATTTCCATTATTATATACTATTTCTTTTTTAGTATTTAATTTAAGCTTCAACTTATTTTTATCAAGGTATAAATTACCTACCATTTGCTTACTTAAAATACTTAAATTTATTTTTTTAAAATCTTTTAAAGATATTTCTCCACTTATATCTTCTAGATTGATACCCTTAGTTTTATTTTTTAATTTATACTTAGCCTTTATATCTTTTGTATCCAAATTATATTCAGCTAAAATTTGTGCATTAGCTAAAATGAAATCTTTTTTTATATCAGTATTTAAATTTATTTCTAATTTTTGATCCTTTTTTTGAACATTCAAATTTAAATTATTAAAATCAAATTGATACATTTTCATAGAATTTGATTTTGCTTGTAAATTAAGTTCCTTTATTTCAACGGTTTTAGGCTTTGAAAAATCTAATTTAAATTTCAATTTAGAACTTAAAAAACCTTTTATATCAAGCTTTAAATTTTTAAACAAACTATATTTTTTTAAATTTTCTACAGATATTTTTTCTGTATCTAAATCAGCATTTAATTGTTTCTTAATCCCATCAAAAAAGATACTCAAATTTAATTTTTCATTATTTTTAAGCCATACTTGACCCTTTGTTTTTACTTTGTCATCATTCAAATCTACATGAAAATTAGCCTTTTTTATTTCATCTGCATAATCTTTATATTTAAATGATTGAGCTATTAAATCTAAAGACCCCTTAATTTGTGGCTTTTTCTTATTTATTTCTATTTTCAATTCACCATTTAACTTAGCTTTTTGTATTTTTAGGAAATCTAATTTGAAAAATTGTGCTAAATTTTCATCTATATCTACATTATTAAATTTAAACTCTTGTAGAATATATTCAGGATTTTCATCTTCTATTTTTCTATTAAATAAGGAAGCTAAAACTGTCTTTTTTGAAGAAACATTAGCAAAATGTAAGCCTATTTCTTCTTTTTGACCTGTTAATTTCCCTATTGCTTCCCCTTTTATTTTCATTTCAAAGTTTTTAGCTATACTTAAATTCCCAGACACATTTAGTAATTCTTTTTTTATATCTTTATCGTACATTTTATTAGTATATGTTATTGAACAATTTTGCAAATAAATATTAGCTACATTATATATCCTACTTACCTTATTTTTTTCTGGTAAAATATTTTCAATATTTAATCTACCATTTTTAAATTGAATCAAATTCAATTTAGCTCCAATTAAATTTATTCTATTTATTCTTGAAGGTAAAAATGGCATTATATATACTCTGGCTTCTTCAACATTCCCAACTTTATTTCCACTTAAATCATTTATTTCTATGCCCTTAATTTTCAAGCACAAACCATCGAACTTAACATCCTCCATCTTTATTTTAGTATTTTCTACATTTTGAATAATGTAGTTAGAAAGTTCTTTCATTCTAAAATATGCTAAGATTATAAATGAAAACACGCAAAAAAAGAAAAGTATTATTGTAATTCTTTTTATTTTTTTCATAACAAACACCTTCTTTTTTTATTTATATTCTACTATACTTAGAGCTTTTTTTCAATTTTAGACTATCTCTATTTTTTGTTCTATAAGTTTCATATTTTTAAATCTTGATGTCATCATAAAATAATCATATTCTTTATTTACAATTTTACTCAAAAGATATCTGTCACTTTCCCAAATATTCAAATTCAAGATGTCTTCTCTTTTTATCCACTTAAGATCTCCCTCATCACATTCTATTAATTTTCCACTAAATTCTGTAGTAGAAAATACATGAATATAATCGACATTTCCATCATAAATGAAGGTTATAAAGCCTCTTGCCCTAACTTTTTTTACTTCTAAGCCTGTTTCTTCTTTTATTTCTCTAACAACACATTCATAAGGACTTTCACCTTCTTCAATATGTCCACCAACACCTAGCCATTTTCCTTTATTTATATCATTTTTTTTCTTATTTCTATATAACATTAAAATTTCATCATCTTTTTCTATATAGCAAACTGTATAATGTGTTATCATATGTTTCCTTTCTTCATTTTCAATAGCTCTTAGTATATTTTGAGCAATTCGATTTATCACAGATACTACCACAGAATTTCCTGCCTGTTTATATAAATGCGAATTTGCTATATTAGGTAAAATAAAACTTTTTGGAAAACCTTGAAAATTAAAACATTCTCTTGGTGTTAATTTTCTTATTCCATATTTTGTTTTTATTAAAGGAACATTATGTCCTCCAGTTCCCATATTGGCAGTCAATGTAGGACAAACATTACTTTTATTTTCTCTAACATATTTTCTTCTCCACTGATAAATAGTATTTTCTTCAGTAATATCATTTATTAAAATATCAAAAAATTTATTTTTTTCTTTTGTATAAAAATAAGTTGAATCTACAATTTTATCTTCAAACATGTCTTTTATACTTTTTGTTAATTTAAGTGGAAAAGGAAATTCAAAATTTTGATAAACTTTTTCATCTCTAAAGCCAATAATATATATTCTTTCTCTATTTTGAGGTATATTTCCATAGTCTTTTGCATTTAAAACTTGATATTTTATTTTATACCCGTTTTTTTCTAAAGAATCCTTTATTATTCTAAATGTTTTACCATCATCATGACTTACAAGGTTTTTCACATTTTCTAGAAAAACTATTTTTGGTTTTTTAGCAACTATAAATCTAAGTGTTTCAAAAAAAAGATCTCCTGTCCTTTCATCTTCGAATCCTTTTCTATATCCTGCTATACTAAAAGAAGTACAAGGAAATCCTGATAATAATATATCTATATCTGGCATTTCGTCATTTTTTACATCTCTTATATCTTTATCATTTATTTCAACATCAAAATTTTTAGAATATGTTAATCTTGCATTTTTATCATTTTCATTAGCCCATACAGTTTTGAATTTTCCTGTCATTTCAAAGCCTATATCTATACCACCAACACCAGCAAATAAGCTTGCCATTTTATACATAAATTACCTCCAAAATTCTATTAATTTATTCTATCACATCTCTTATTTTTTTTTAAGCAGCATGTTGCTTTTTTTAAAATATTTATAATGTGATATAATAAAATGATTGTTCCCCTTTAGAAAGGAAAAAATGTATAAAATTACTAAAGAAAAATTTAATGAAATTCTTCATCTTTATCCACTTTGGAAAGAATTAAATGAAAGAATTAAAGCACTATACCCTCGTGGCATTAATTTTCACGAAGCTTTTTCTGAATTAATCGTTTGTTATGTAAATGATTATTTCCACAGTACAAAAGCAGGTTCAGAAGATGCTCTAACAAATGATATGATTAAAGTTCAAATTAAAGGGACTTCTAATTACGACTCAGATTTAACTAGTTTTGGTCCAAATAGTGAATTTGAAATACTAGAATTCGCACGCTTAAATCAATTCAATGATAAATTGTATTTATATAGAATTCCAATAAATAATTTATATGATATACAAGTAAATAGTCATCAAACATTTAGAGAACAACAACTTGAAAGTAGAAGACCCCGTTTATCAATAATCACAAATTATATAAATAAATTTTCAATAGAACCCTATGCAGTAATTGATATGATAAACGGAGAAATATTATATTTATAGTTAGAAAAAGGGGAACAACTTTATCTCTACTATTTCTTCTTAGTATATCCATACACATAATCAAGATTTACATTTTTCATTGAGCTGAATATTCTTCTTTTTATTCCCGGATTTTTTTCTTCAAGATCCTTTAATAGTCTTTTTATTTCTTTTCTTTTACTATTAACCCTATCTTGTTCTACAGCACAACCACAACTCATAGCTCTAATATTATTTGTTTTTGTAAATTCTATTATATCTGCTTCATGTACATAAACCATTGGTCTTATCAATTTTAAGTTTCCACTCTCAGAATTTATCATAGGAAGCATAGTTTTAACTGTTCCCCCATAAAATATATTAATCAATGTTGTTTCTATAACATCATCAAAATGATGCCCCAAGGCAATCTTATTAAAACCTAATCTTTCTAATTCTTTGTATAAAATCCCTCTTCGCATTTTTGCACACAAAAAACAAGGACTATCCGGTGACATCTTATTACTCACCTGCCATATATTCGTATCTATAATTTCACAGTCTATTTTCATATTAGCCAAATTTTTCTTAAATTGTTCAAGATCTTCTTTTTCAAAACCTGGATTCAAACTTATTGCCTTAAATTCGAAATTTCTTGTTCTATCTTTTTTTAACTCTTGGAATAATTTAGCCATAAGTAAGCTATCCTTACCTCCTGATATTGCTAAGGCTATTTTATCTCCATCTTCTACTAAATTAAATTCAGAAATACCTTTTAAAAATTTAGACCATATTACTTTTCTAAATTTTGTTCTTATACTTTCTTCTATTTCATCTGAGCTTTTAATATTTCCCTTAACATCAACTGATATACTCAGTTTAACCATATTTACCTCCAAAAAAATGATGGATAAAATCCATCATCTCTATATCTTTGTTTTAACATAATCAATTTTTTCTTTTAAATCTTGATCTGTTGGATCTAACCTGTATGCTGCCATATATTCCTTATATGCCTTTTCATGTCTACCCATGTGTTCATATTTTCTTCCAAAATCAACATGAGCTGTTATTATGTCAAAGTCCAAGAATATTGATCTATCATAGTAACTACAAGCTTCCAATATTCTACCCTGTCTTGAACAAATATTTCCTAAAAGAAATAGTACAAAGGGTTCTTTTGAACTCAATGATAAAGCTCTTTCTAAACAAGCTTTTGCTAAATCTAAAATATCATTTTCATAGTATAAATATCCTAAAAATGCCATTATTTCATGATCATTTGGTTTTTCTTCTGATAATTTTTCAAAGATTTCAATAGCTTCATCATTTCTTTTATATGCGTGATAAATACTCGCTAATTGTTTTTGAGATTCTATATCTTTCTTTGATTTTAATTCTTTAATACTCTTATCTATATCCTCATTATATCTAAATTCCCTAAATATTAAAGTTTTAAGCATAACTTTCTCCAATTTCCTTTTTTGATAAGACAATTATATCACAATTAACTCTTTTTTACCAACTAGAACCTCCGCCTCCTGAAAAGCCTCCTCCTGAAAAACCACCGCTTCCAGAAGAGAAACTTCCGCCAGAAAAATTCCCATTTTCATAGTTTATATTACTACTTGATATATTCATATTAATATTATCAAAATTATATAAATATCCATAATACATTCCTGAATATATTATTGTTCTATCCAGATTCTTTTCTAAAATTGTCTCATCTAACTTACTTATAAATTTCTTTCTTATACCTACTGCTATAGCATAAGGAAGCATCTCTTTTGCATAATCTATTATCTCTTGTTCTGTATTAAAACTTTTAAAAATATTCTCTTCTGCTAAATTAAAATACAAAACGAAGCCCTTTATATTTCTAACTATATCTTTACCCACATTTGTTAATTTCATAAATGAAAAATTTAGAAAATAATCAATAAGTGCTATAAAGATTACCACAACAAAAGAAATATTAAATTCATTTGTTGCAAAACAAGCTACTACTGAGATGATTAATAAGATTGATATAAATACAAAACTAATATAATTTATTGTTCCAACATTAGTTGCATATATATTAGACACATAATTTGTAGCCTGTCTATTAGCATCAAATAATATTTTAGGATTACTTAATATATCATCTTTTTTCTTAAATAAATTATTTACTACTTTTTTTTCTTCCGGTGCTAATATATCTTTACTTTCAAGTGCCTCTTCTATTTTTTTTACATCTGTAAAATAGTAAATTCTATCATTTTCATATGACCAATCTTCTATATCCCTATCTCTTTCCTTTAGTTTTTCGCCTTTTTTAAGTACATATTCTTGATCTTCATATCTATCCTTGGATAAAATTAGACCCTTACTTAAAAGACTATAAAAAATTACAGTTAAAATCGTATACCTTGCCTTATATTTTTTTATATTATTTTGGTAAACCATATATGCCAAAGCTGGGCTAATTTTTTTATCCACCTTATACACTGGTTCTATAGGTCTTTTATCAGTCAATCTATTTTTTCTATAAAGTAAATAGAAAAATAGAAGTAAAAGTACAAAAATTATAGCAAGATTAAAGGCTAAAGTTTCTGAACTTTTCAAAAAATTAAATAATTTATCTTTTGTTGTATAAGGATAAATTTTTTTATCTAAATTCATTTTAAAAGTTAAGCCTTCATATGGTTTTAATTCATGCTTAGTTTCGATAATATTAGAATTTATTACAAAATTATTAGTTTGTTCCCTAAAAGCTCCCGTAAAAACAAATAAATCTTTTATATTTGAAAAATCTAATTTTATTTCTGCCTTTTCTATTGGCATATCCCAATATTGACCTATAATATTTAAAAATATTTGTGTAGTATCCGCATCTGTTCTAATAATATTATATATATCATAACTATTTTTTATTAAAATTTCTTTATTTTGCTCAAGATACTTATCCTCATCCCCAAGCCTGTAAATATCATATTTTAATCTTGAGTTTTTACTTACATTTAAATTAGATTTAAAATTTTTAATTCCTAATTTAGAATTTAAGCTAAAGACATTTCCTACATTGTCTTTAACTATTTGTCTTAACAAACCATGTACTAGCTTATCCTCCGGGTTATATAGAATTTGTTCTTCTATATGTACACTTTTATCTTTATTAAGGCTTACCTCGACATAATAGTTCGATATTTTTTCTGAATAACTTAAAAAAGATATGAAAATTATAACTAAACTAAATATCCTTTTCATTTTCTTCTAGCCTTTCTTCAATGAAATTCAAAATTTCTTCTGTTCCCTTTTTAGTTAAAGCTGAATGAAAGAAAACATCCCCATTATCAAAAACTAATTTTTTCTTTATTTCTTTTAATTGTCTAGCTCTTTCATTATTAGAAACTTTATCATTTTTTGTAAAAATAATATAGTATTCTATGTTATAATGCTCCAACCATTCCAACATATTTATGTCTTCTTGAGAAGGAATTCTTCTTATATCTAAAAGCAAGAAAATTATTTTTTTTCTTTCACTTGCTAAATATGTTTCAATAATATTACCCCAATTTTTTTTAACCGCTAATGGTACTTTAGCAAAACCATAACCTGGTAAATCTACGAAAAATATCTTTTTATTAATATCAAAAAAATTAACTAATTGTGTTCTACCCGGTGTTTTACTTGTCCTTGCTAAATTTTTTCTATTAGTTAATGTATTAATAAGTGAAGATTTTCCAACATTTGATTTCCCAATAAAGGCAAATTCTAATTTTCTTTCTTTTGGATATTCTTTTTTATGAACAACAGATTTTAGATATGTAGCCTCAGTTATTTTCATATTTTATCCTTTCCAATATATCTTTTATTTGTCCTTTAATTTTAGATATATCCATATTTTCTATTATATATTTACTTCTTTTTTTCTTTTCTTCTATATCAATTTGCTTAGATAAAATTGCCTCTGCTTGTTCTTTATTTTTATGATCTCTTTTCATTAATCTTTCTATTTGAGTTTGCCTATTAGTATATATTAATATCACTGCAGCAAAATATTTTTCTAAATTCAATTCATATAAAAGGGGAACTTCAAAGAATACAAGTTTATTCTTCTCAACCTTTTTAATTTCTTTAAGCATTTGGGTTATAATTTTTTCATGCATTATTTCATTTAAAATTTTAAGCTTCTTTTTATCTGAAAAAACTATAGCTCCTAATTTTTTTCTATCTATTTTATTATAGCAAAAAACAGTTGTAGAAATTTTCTGCTTTATTTCTTCTTTTACTTCATCTTGTTCCAAAACTTGATGACTTATATCATCAACATTTAAAACCTCATAGTTTAATTCTTTTAAAACATTTAAAACAGTAGTCTTTCCACAACATATTCCGCCAGTTATAGCTATTACCATATTATCACCTAATCAGAACATTCTTCACCATGTTCATGATAAATTTCATCACATTTTATATATTCTTCAATGTAGTGCAATACCATATCCTTTGATGTAACTCCTGTTGTCATCAAAAAGTAATTTGCTTCCCATAAAGCTGTACCATTCAATTTTTCTCTTATTTCTGGATACTTATTTTTTAACTTTCTACTAGTTGAACTTTTAAATGCATTTATAAATTTAGTTAAATTAGTAGTTGGATAAGCTTCAAATTTAAAATGCAAATGATTTTTTTCATAATGTAAATTTGAAAAATTAACTTGATAACTAAAACCTATCGTCTTAAAAATTTCTATACAAATTTGCACAATCTCATCAGTAAATATTTCTATTTTATTTTTTGTAACCAGAACTAATTCATAATGTAGTGAAAATGCTGAATGATTATGTTCTCTTAACATTTATTTCCTTTCTAGTATTTAAGTATTGAATATACTTCATTATTATGTAATTTTTCTCTACCTTTTAAGTCAACTAATTCAATTAAGAAGGCTAATTCATAAACTTTTGCCTCTGCAATTTCGACTAATTTTACCATAGCTTCTGCTGTCCCTCCAGTAGCTAATAAATCGTCTACTATAAGGACCTTAGCTCCCTTAGGAATAGCATCTGTATGCATTTCTATACTATTAATCCCATATTCTAATTCATAATCAACTCTTATTGTATCAGCTGGTAATTTACCAACTTTTCTTGCTGGAACAAAGCCTGCACCTATATTATATGCTATTGCTGCACCAAATATGAATCCTCTTGCATCTGCTCCTAACACATAATCTATGCCCTTATCCTTATATCTATTAGTAAAATCTTCTATTATTAGCTTTAATCCTTCTTTATCTTTTAAAGCTGTTGTTATATCTCTAAAAAGTATTCCCTTTTCTGGAAAATCTTGTATACTTCTAATCATCTTACTTAATTTTTCAACTTCAACTTTACTCATTTTCTTCCCCTTCTACCTTCAACAATATCATTCTCAATTTAATTATTCTTTTATTTTCTACCTTCATGATTTTTATAATATAGTTTTGTTCTTTTAATTGATCATTTTCTTCTGCTACCTTACCTAATTTATATTGAACAAAACCTGAGATAGTTTCATATTCTTCAGATAAAGGTATATTAACTTTTATTTGCTCATCTATTTCATCTACTGTTGTTTCTCCTAAAATGTCATAAATATTTTCTGAAACCTTAACTATATTGTCTGTTTCTATATCATATTCATCTCTTATTTCACCAACAAATTCTTCTAAAATATCTTCTATAGTTACTATACCAGCTGTACAACCGTACTCATCTATAATTATAGCCATATGATTTTGTTTTAATCTAAATTCTTCAAATAACTTAGATATATTCATTGTTTCAGGAACATATATTGCTTTTTTTATATATGCTTCTACTTTTCTATTCAAATTTGCTCCAAGTATATCCTTGGTATATAGAATACCACAAATATCATCTATGGTTTCATTATATATTGGAATTCTTGAAAAGCCTTGTTCAATTATTTCTTTAAGATTTTCTTTAAGTGTAGTTTTCTTATCTATTGCATATATAGATGTTCTTGGTGTCATAATTTCTTTTACTGTAACTGAACTTACATTATTAAATTTATTCTCTTCTTTTACTTTTTGTATTTCTACAATTTCTTCTTTTTTTATTTTCCTATTTTTTAAATATAGAAATATATTTAAAATTATTGAAATGGCTAGTATGAGGCCATATCCCGTTCCCATTTTTATACTCCTTTAAATTTATCAATATTATTTAAATATTTATGCTTACACCAAAAGTTTAATTCTTGTAATTTTGCAGATATATCAACAGATATTATTGGTATATCCGTAGATAGCTCTATTTTATATGCTGTTAAATTCAATATTCCTTTTATTCCACTTTTTACAAGTTTTTCTGCTACTTTTTGTGCTTCTTCTGAATTGACAGCTAATATTGCTTGTTTTATATTTGAATTAGCAACATATTTTTCTATATTTTCTGAATCTTTTATAACTAAATCTATGCCATCTGCTTTTTTACCTATTTTTTCTTTATCTTTATCAAATATTTCAACTATTTTAAAGCCCTTACCTAAGACTTTATTATTTGAAGCAAGCATAGAACCCATCTTACCATAGCCTACCAAGATTAAATCATTTTCAACATCTATTCCTAGTATATGTTCAAGTATTTCTATTAATTTTTTTACAGAATAGCCCTTTCCTCTAACTCCAAATTCTCCAAATGTCGACAAATCTTTTCTAACTTGTGCAGATGTACTATTCATTACAACGGCTAAATCTACAGAATTTATATTTTCTTCATATTTCTTTACTTCTTTCAAAATAGTTAAATATTCAGTTATTCTTGTAACCATCCTGATTGAAATATCCTTAGATGTATAATCAATTTTTTTATCCATTAAACACATCTCCCAACGATACTTTTCTTCCATTAACTAAATCGCTACCTGTTTGAATTTTTTTACCATCTAATTTTATTTTAAGTAATTTAATAGCACCTTTATTGCATTTTATAACAGGTCCTTTTTTTGTTATTTCTACGACTTCTCCATTTTGACCCTTATATTCATTAAAAATCTTTTCAACTTCATAAACTTTCATATGTAAATTTTCTTTTTGTGTATATGCCGTAGGACTAGGATTTAAAGCTCTAACCTTATTATATATTTGTACATTATCTAGGTTCCAATCAAGCTTACAATCTTCTTTTTTTATTAGCCCAACTATTACAGCCTTGCTATCATCTTGCTTAATTCTTTTTTGAGTTCCTTTTATCAAGTTATTAATTACTCTATCTAATAAATTATACGCCAATTTAGAAAGTTTTGTACTTAATGTTTCATAATTATCTTTTTCATCTATTTCAATTTCTTCAACATCTAAGATATCCCCTGTATCAAGTCCTTCATCTATCATCATTATTGTCAATCCAGTTTTTTTATCTCCATTTAAAAGTGCTGCCTGTATAGGAGAAGCCCCTCTATATTTTGGTAATATTGAAGAATGAACATTAATTATTCCATATTTAGGTAGATCTATTATGTTTTTTGGTATTATCTTTCCATAAGCTGCTACAACTATCAAATCTGCATTTACATTCTTTAAAATGTTATATATTTCTTCTTTTCTTAAACTTTTAGGTTGTATATATTCTATATTATGCTCAATAGCAAATTCTTTTACTGGGGAATAAGTTATCTTATTTCCTCTAGCATTAACCTTATCTTCCTTAGTAACGACAAGACACAGATCTGTTTTTTCGTACAAATATCTTAAAGTTTCCATACTAAATTCTGGAGTTCCCATAAATATCGTTCTTATCACTACTATACCCCCTTTTAAAATTCTCTAGGCTTTGAATTTTTCTTTATTTTTTCTAATTTTTTTCTTATTAAATTTTTATTAATTGGAGATAATCTATCTATAAACATCATACCATTTATATGATCTGTTTCATGTTGGAAAGCTTTTGCCCAAAGTCCTTCCATTTCTTCTTCTACACTTTCTCCATTTTCATTTAAATATCTAACTCTTATTTTATTAGGTCTTGCTACTCTTTTAAATATTCCTGGAATAGATAAACACCCTTCTTCCATTTCAACATCTCCCTCAAGAACTTCTAATATTTCAGGATTAATGCATTTTTTTACAATGTCATCTATTTCAAGCACAAAATATCTTCTATCTATTGCTACTTGGTTAGAAGCTAATCCAACCCCATTAGCCAATCTCATAGTTTTAACCATTTCATCCAAAGTATTTCTTAAATCATCATTTATTTCTTCTTTTTCTAAAGGTGTTGAAACAGTTCTTAATATTTTCGCTTCATATACTTGTATATTCAATTTTTTCTTCCTTTCTAAAGCATATTCAAAGGATCTACATCTACTAATATTCTTGTTATCAATTTGTTTCTTGTAGCTAATATATTCCTCAATACACTTTTAACTTCTTTATCATTTTTTCTATCATATATTAAATTTATATTTAATCTATATCTTTTAGATGCCTTATATACTAAGCATTTAGCAATCGGATATATTTTAGCATATAAATTTAGTTTATTCAAAATATATTCATAATATTGTTGTGTTACTTCTTCTAATCTTTTTTCATTGATATCTGTAAAAAGTATTTTAATATGTTTTGAAAATGGAGGATAAAATAATTTTTCCCTTGCTTCCATTTGATTAGTATATATTAAATTGTAGTCAGAAGTTACAATAGCTTTTATTAAAATAGAGTCTTTATTATATGTTTGTATAAAAACTTCTCCCTTTTTATCTCCTCTTCCAGCTCTCCCAGCTGCTTGAGTTATTAATTGATAAGAACGTTCATAAGATCTATAATCTGGAAAATTTAACATTTGATCTGCATTCAACACACCAACTAAGGTAACATCTGGAAAATGAAATCCTTTTGCTAATATTTGTGTCCCTATTAAAATTTTGTATTTCTTATTCAAAAAATCTCTGTATGCTTTATCTATCTTATTTTTTGTAGTCATAGAATCTGCATCCATTCTTAATATTAATTCTTCATCAAATATTTCTTTAAGCTGTTCTTCAACCTTTTCTGTACCTATACCAATTTTTTCCAATTTATTGCTTGAACATTTTTCACATTTTTCAAGCATTTTATATACCATACCACATTGATTGCATTTCAAAGTATTATTTTTATAATATATCAATTTGAAAGTACATTGTTTACACTCAACTATATTTTTACAATCTTTACATTCTATAAATATTGAATATGCCTTTCTATTAAGCAATAATATTACCTGCTCATCTTTTTCTATCCTATCATTTATTGCAAGTAAAAGATCTTTTGAAATATTTCCTCTTTCTTCTGTCATATCTTTAATTACATAGCTAGGTAAACTAGCTCCATTATATCTTTTTTCTAAAATATGTTGGCTAATATATCCTTGTTTTACCTGATACATTGTTTCAAAAGAAGGAGTAGCTGTTCCTAAAACAACCTTAGCATTTTCAATTAAGGCTCTTTTTATTGCTACATTCTTCACATGATATCTTGGTGCTTCATCTTGCTTATATGTAGTTTCATGTTCTTCATCTATTATTATATATTTCAAATTTTGTATATTTGTAAATATGGCTGATCTTGCTCCAAGTACCACTTTTATCTTTCCTTCATTTAAAAGCTTATGATACTTATACTTGTCTTTTTTACTCAATTTACTATGCCATATTGCTACACTTTCACCCAAAAAAGTTTCTAAATTACTTTTTAATTGACTTGTTAAATTTATTTCTGGGACTAATAAAATAGCCCCTCCGCCATTTTTTATAGCATCTTTTATTAATTTTATATATATTTGTGTCTTTCCACTACCAGTTACTCCATTTATTAAATGTACCTTACTATCTGATTCTTTTATATCACAATATACTTTTGCTTGTTCTTCTGTTAATTCAAAATCTTTTATTTTCTTTTTCTTTTCCTTGAATTCCTTTAATTTTTGCTCAGCTGGTTCTTCTATTAAAGGTAGTAAATTACCATAAGGTTCTAAATAGTATGAATGTATCCACTGCATCAAAGAAAAAAGATTTTTATCCAATTTTTTATCCAATATTTCTAATATTTTTTTTATTTCAAATTTAGCACTTACTTGTTCTTTTTTTTGAACAATTATTCCTTCTTCAATTTTATGATTATATTCTACCTTACAATATGTTCCGAGTTCTATATCATCTTCATGATAATATGTAAATAACATATTTCTTTTACCTATTTGAAGATTATAGTACATATTCCACCTACTTCAATTCTATAACTATTTCTGTATTTGCGTCTACTTTTGATCCAGGATTTATACTTTGATTTATTACTCTACCATGACCTACAAATTTTATTTTATTATATTTTGAATAGGCTGGCATACTTATTAATTGTCTTACAGTCAAACCATTTAAATTAGGCATAATACCAGTTTGAAAAATATTATTTATAGCTTGCACATCTATTGGTTTGCTTACATTTTTTTTGACCTCAATTTCTTTTTTTTCAACTTCAGGTATATATGAAGGTTCTATCCCCTTATATTTTATCAATTTTTCTAAGACTTGTCTTACAAGAGGCAAGGCTACTGCAGCTCCATAGTATGCTCCATGTGGTTCATTAACTGTTATTAAAATAGAATACTTTGGTTTATCTGCTGGGAAAAATGCAAAAAATGAAGAAAAGTATTTACCTTTTTCATAACCATGAGGCCCTGCTTTTTGTGCTGTTCCTGTTTTACCACCTAATCTATAACCTGGTATAAATATACCTTTACCAGTACCTGAAGTAACAACATTTTCAAGCATTTCTCTTATTTGTTCTGAAGTATGTTCAGATATAGGCTTATGTTTTACAACTTCCTTATTTTGCAAAAGTATATTTCCATCTTGATCAACTACTTTATCAACTACAAAAGGTTTAAGTAATTTTCCACCATTAATTGTTGTATTAAGTGATGTTAACATTTGCATTTGTGTCATAGATATACCTTGTCCAAATGAAACATTTGATTTTCTAACTTCTGTAAATGATTTCAAAGAAAACAATTTACTTGCAGTTTCAAAAGCAATGTCTATACCAGTTTTTTGAGAAAGACCAAAATTTTTTAAGAAATTATAGAAAGTGGGTGTTTCCATTAATTGAACTATTTTAACCATGGCAACATTTCCTGAATGCATTATTATTTTATTTATTGTTAAATCTCCCTTTGTACTACTGTCATGATCATGTATTGTTCTATCTTTTACTCTAACAAAACCATCCGAATGTATAATAGTGTCTTTATTTACTAATTTTTGTTCTATTGCAGCTGCAACAGTTATTGGCTTAAATATTGACCCTGGCTCAAATAGGTCTGTTATAGATCTATTTTTTATTTCAGTCTTATTTGTAGACTTAGGATAAGAATCCATAGCTAAAATCTTTCCTGTATCTGCTTCCATTAATATTCCCATTACTGATTCTGCTGTAAAATCAGTAAAGGCATTTTTTAATACCTCATCCATCGCATATTGAAGTACACTATCTATAGTCAAATAAACATCTGCTCCCTGTTTAGGTTGTTTAATAATTTGTTCATCTATTAGAGATTGTAAAGTATATGGTCTAACAGCTTCTGTTGCTGCTTTATATACTCTAGCTTTACCCGGTTCTCCCTTTAAATATTTATTATATGAATATTCAACTCCATATACTGGTTTATTTTCACTATTTAAAAAGCCTAATATTGCTTCAAATTCTTGCCCTTCTACTTGGAATCTTTCTGATTTTTGTTGGAAATGCAACCATTTTCCTATTATTTTACCTTTACCATTATTCTTAGCTTCTCTTTTATATTCTTTTAAATCTTTTTCAAAATTTTGCTTAGCATCATAAGTTATTTCAACCTTAAAATCCAAAAATTTTCTTGATTTTTGTCTATATGTTTGTAATAAGGTTAAAATTTCTTCTTTTGATTTTCCAACATATTTTGATAAAATATTGGCTATATCTGGATAAAATTTTTCATCCAAATTCATAGGATCTAAAATTATATTATATTTTTCAACATCAAAGGCTAATTTATGACCATCACTTGAATAAATGCTTCCCCTTTTTGCATAAATATCTTCTAATTCATATCTGTATTTTTCAATATTTTTCCTAGCTTCTCCCGAACAAATAACTTGATAATAGAGTAATTTTAAACATATTATTATAAAGAAAAGCACAATGAACAAAAAATAAAAATGAATTGTTTTAATATTATTTTTTTTATTTTTATTTGCCATATATTTACCTATTTACATTTTTCTAAAATTAAATCTGAAACTTGCTTAGGATTTGCCTTACCCTTTGATAATTTCATAGCTTGTCCCATCAAATATTTCATAGCTCTGTCTTTACCAGCTTTTAAATCAGCAACAGAAGCTTCATTTTCTGCTAAAACTTTATCAACCAATTCTTCTATAGCTTTACTATCTGTTATTTGAGCTAAACCTTCTTTTTTAACTATTTCACTTGCTTTTTGTTCAATTTCTAACATTTTTTCAAATATGTCTTTTGCTATTTTTGAACTTATTGTCTTATTCTTTATCAAATGTATTAAATCTGCTAATCTATCTTCCCTTATATTGAACTCTTCTATACTACAATTTTTTTCTTTTAAAACTCTTAAAACTTCTGTTAATATCCAATTAGCTGCCATTCTAGCATCTTTTACTTCTGTTGCAACCTTTTCAAAATAGTCAGCTAATTCTGGTTCATTAGTTAATATTCTAGCTTCAACTTCTGGTATATTATATTGTGATATAAATCTAGACATTTTTTCATCAGAAAATTCAGGCATATCTTTTTTTACCTTTTCTAATCTTTCATCACTTATTACTACTGGTGGTAAATCTGGTTCTGGGAAATATCTATAATCCATAGCATCTTCCTTTGATCTCATAGTTCTTGTAACACCATTTTCTTCATCCCAAAGTCTAGTTTCTTGAATTACCCTTCCACCATTTTCTATAACATCAATTTGTCTATTAATTTCATATTCTATTGCTTTTACTACAGCTTTAAAAGAATTCAAATTTTTAGTTTCTGTTCTAGTTCCTAATTTTGTTTCTCCCTTTTTTTTAACAGATACATTTGCATCACATCTTAAAGATCCTAATTCCATACTAACATCACTAACTTTTGTATATTTAATTCTTTCCTTCAATGTTGTCAAATATGCATAAGCTTGTTCAGAATTAGATATACAAGGTGTTGTTATTATTTCAAGAAGTGGCATAGAAGCTCTATTAAAATTAAGTAAACTTTCACTTGATAAATGAATACTCTTTGCTGTATCTTCTTCTATTTGTATTCTTTCTATTTTTACAACTGATTCTTTTCCACTATTTGTTACTATTTTTAATTCTCCATTTTCAGCATAGGGCTTGAAAAATTGTGTTATTTGATAATTTTTTGGTGAATCTGGATAAAAGTAATTTTTTCTGTCAAAAAAACTCAATTGATTTATAGAACAACCTAGGGCTAAAGCAGCCTTAATTGCATAATTCAAAACTTCATCATTCAATTTTGGTAAAGCTCCTGGTTCTCCAACACAAGTTGGACTAATACATGTATTTGGTTCTTGTTCATCATAGTTAGCACTTGCACTACACCATATTTTTGATTTTGTTTTTAATTGTATATGTACTTCCAAACCTATTGTAGATTCATAATTCATTTTTTATCCTCATTTCTTAAATTTCTGGGTATTTTATTTTACCTCTAATATTTTCATAAATATTTGCTACATTAAGTATCTTATCTTCTTCAAAGTAATTTCCAATTAATTGCATTCCTACAGGTAAATTATTGTACATACCACTAGGAATTGATATAGCAGGTAATCCCGCCATGCTTACACAAACTGTATATATATCTGATAAATACATAGTTATAGGATCAGAAATTTTTTCTCCTTTTTTAAAGGCTACTACTGGTGAAGTAGGTGTTAAAATTAAATCTACTTCTTTTAATGCTTTTTCAAAATCTTCTTTTATTAATCTTCTTATTTGTGAAGCTCTTTTATAGTACGCATCATAAAAACCAGAACAAAGAACATAATTACCTATCATTATTCTTCTTTTTACTTCTTTTCCAAAACCTTGTGTTCTAGTCTTTACATACATATCTTCTACACTTTCGTCACTTGCTCTAACTCCATATCTAACTCCATCATATCTAGCCAGATTAGAAGCTGCTTCTGCTGAAGATATTACATAATATGTAGATATTGCATATTTTGAATATGGTAAACTTATTTCTTTAAATTTTACACCAATTTTTTTCAATTCTTCTATTGCTTTTTCTATGCTATCTCTTACACCCTTATCCAATTTTTCTGTAAAATATTCTTTTGGTAAACCTATAGTCAAATTAGATATATCTCTGTCTAATAGCTTTGTATATTCTGGAACTTCTTTTTTTGCTGTAGTAGCATCTAATTCATCATAGCCTGCTATTATTTCAAGTAAACTTGCTATATCTTTTGTTTGTCTTGCTATTATCCCTATTTGATCTAGTGATGATCCAAATGCCATAAGTCCATATCTTGATACTCTTCCATAAGTAGGTTTCAAACCAACAGTTCCTGTTAATGAAGCTGGTTGTCTAACACTACCTCCAGTATCAGAACCTAATGCAATAAAAGCTTCTTGTGCAGCAACCATAGCTGCTGATCCTCCACTTGAACCTCCTGGTATTCTTTCAAAATCAAAAGGATTAGAAGTAATCTTTACACTTGAATTTTCTGTTGAAGAACCCATAGCAAATTCGTCCATATTAGCCTTACCAAAAGGTATTATACCTGCTTTTTTCATTCTTTTAACAACAGTTGCATCATATGTTCCTACATAATTTGCTAATATCTTTGAAGCTGCTGTAGTTTTTTCTTTATATGATACTATATTATCTTTTAAAGCTACTGGAACTCCATAAAGTTTAGAATTTGGAACATTTTCATCTACTTTTTTTGCCATTTCTAAAGCTGTTTGTAAATTAATATCTACATAAGCCCCTATTTTATCATCTACTTTTTTTATTCTTTCATTCAATTGCTCTATAACTTCTGTAGCTGTTATTTCCTTTTTTCTAATTTTTTCTGCTATTTCTGTAGCACTATATTCATATATTTTCATTTCAATCTCCTTAAACTATTTTAGGTAATATAACAAACTCTTCATCTTTTTTAGGTGCATTATTCAAAAAGTCTTCCTTTTTTTCTGTATTTTTAACTATATCTTCCCTTGTTCTATCCTTTATTTCTAAAACATTATATAAAGGGTCTACATTGCTAACATCTACTTCATTAATTTGTTTTATATACTCAAAAATTTCATTAAGTGATTTTTCCATATCAATTAATTCTTCATCACTAAGTTTTAATTTAGATAGTTTCGCTATCTTTAATACCTCTTCTTTACTTAACATTTTATTCTCAACTTCTCCCTACAACTTCTTCAAATATTCAACTTCTTCTTTTGTCAATTTTCTATATTTTCCAACTTCAAGATCTCTTAAAGTTAATTCTCCTATTTTTACTCTTTTTAAATTTTTAACTTCATAACCTAAAATTTCAAACATTTTTCTTATTTGTCTATTTCTTCCTTCAAAAATAGCAACACGAATTTCTTTTTCAGATATTTTTTTAACCTTAGCAGGAGCTGTTCTCACTCCATCAATAACTACTCCATGTTTCATTGCTTCTATATGTTCATCTTTTATTGCTTTATCTATATTTGCGAGATAACTTTTATATAATTTCTGTCTTGGATGCATAATATTGTTATATAAATCTCCATCATTGCTTATTATTATCAAGCCTTCTGTCATATAGTCTAATCTTCCATAGGTAAATAATCTTTTATTTGATTTTATAAGAGAAACAGCTGTTCTTCTTCCAAACTTATCATCATTTGAACAAATAACTCTTTTAGGTTTATTAAGCAAATAATATTCATATTGTCCAAGTTTAACATTCACTCTTTCTCCATCTATTCTAACCACATCTGTATCTTCTACATAGGCTCCTTTATCTGCTATTTGCTTATTTATCGTCACTCTTTTATCTTCAATCAACTTATCTGCAGCTCTTCTCGAACAAAATCCAGATAAAGCTATATACTTATTTATCCTCAATTTTTTCCCCCTTATATTCATTTAGCCATCTAGCTTTTTCCATTTTAAATAATTCTTCTTTTGATTCTATTCCAACATAGCCATAAAAATTATCTGTAACCTCATATAACTTTGGATTACCTAAGGCTTTTTTAACACCACTTGAATAAATTAATTTTTTTTCAAGTAAAGTTTGTATAGTCCCATCAACACTAACTCCTTTAATTTCTTCTATTTCACTTTTGGTAATAGGTCCTTTAAAGGCTATAATAGTTAAAGTTTCCATACTTGATTTTGATAATTTTTTTATTTTAACTGTTGGACTGAAAAAATTTGTTACTGCCTTTCCACAAAGTGGATTTGTTATCAATTTTACCATAGCTTGAGATATTAATATATTTATGCCTCTATCTTCATAATCTTCTTTTATTTTTTTTAAAATATCTCTCATTTCATCTAATGATTTATTGAAAAATATAGCTAATTCTTCTATAGGAATTGCCTTATCTGACATAAAAATTATTGCTTCTATCTCCCTATTTATATCTATCATTTTAATACTCCATATATTGAGGAACTATGATATTTGCATATTTATCAAAATCTTCAAATATTTTTGCCATTCCTTTGACTACAACATGAATAGGATCTTCTGCAACTGTTACCTTTAATTTAAATTCTTCTTCTATTCTTTGTTTTAATATTCTAATATTAGCTCCTCCACCTGTTAAATAGATACCTGTTTCATATATATCTGCTGAAAAATTAAAAATAATTGCTACTTCTGCACCTAATGATAAGGAAGAAATTACAATAAAAGGTATGGGTACAGCTAATGGACTTCCTCAAGAATTAGTAATAGTAGGTAGTCAAGTAGATGCAGCTATAAGAAAAAATATAGATAAGATAGTTGAAAAAATAAAAA